>CAYWHE010000026.1:0-9287 GCA_964458125.1 uncultured Flavobacteriaceae bacterium
CCTGATGGCCGCCACAATGGAGGCAAAATTATCATCGAGCAAAATCATATGCGAAGCTTCCCTCGACACTTCCGTTCCGTTGATTCCCATGGAGACACCGATATCAGCGTTTTTCAGGGCCGGTGCATCGTTGACCCCGTCACCGGTCATGGCCACGAAATGATTTTTATCCTTCAGTGCGCTGATGATTTTTAATTTCTGCTCCGGGCTTACACGGGTGTATACCCTGACTTTCTCCACGATTTTCTCAAATTCCGGCTGGCTAAGTCTCGCCAGTTCCGATCCGTTCAGCGACAGGTCCGCATCACCGGCAACGATCCCTAAATTTTTTGCAACCGCCATAGCTGTCAGTTCATAGTCTCCTGTAATCATGACGGGAATGATGCCCGCGGTTTTGCACTGCTCCACGGCCAGTTTCACTTCTTCACGCGGGGGATCAATCATGCCGGCAAAACCGAGCAGGATCAGGCCGGCCTCCATTTCCCCGGTGTTGATTTCTTCCGGCATGTTTGCAAGCTGTTTGATGGCATAGCCCAATACCCGGTATCCCTTCCCTGCCATCCTGTTGAATTCCAGTTCAAAGGTTGGAACCAGTTCCCGCTGACCGGCTTCCAGTTTTTCCAGCAATACATCAACGGCTCCCTTGGTAATGACCAGCACCCCTTTATCATTCCGGTGAATAGTAGTCATGCACTTCCTGGAAGAATCAAATGGCAATTCCCCGATACGCGGAAAATACTGTTCCAGATCCGCCTTTCCTGCGCCATGACGGAAGGCATATTGGGCCAGGGCGACCTCGGTGGATTCGCCCATCCACTGACCGTCTTCACCGGCCATGACATCATTATTCAAAGCCATGGCCATTAGCAGGGCAGCGTGATTTTCATATACGAAGCCGTTAGATGTCCTGGGAATTTCAAAAATTTCCTCCACGGTCATTTTATTCCTGGTGAGGGTGCCGGTTTTATCCGAGCATATATAGGTGACGGAGCCAAGCGTTTCCACGGCTGCCAGCTTCCTGATGAGTACGTTTTTTTTCACCAGGTTTTTAGCGCCGAATGCCAGCGTTATAGTCACCAGCGCCGGCAGGGCCTCCGGAATGGCGGCTACAGCCAGTGAAACGGATGTAAGCAGCATGGTCAGGAGGTCTTCGCCCCGCAGCCAGCCGGTAACAAAGATGACCATGCAAATGATCACAATCATGACGGATAAACGTTTGCCAAAAGCCGACAGCCTTTTCTGCAAAGGGGTTGACGTATCTTCCTGTTGAATCAGTTTAGCTATCAGTCCAATCCCGGTATTCATACCAGTAGTCACCACGTAGGCCATAGCCCTTCCCTGCCGGATATGGGTACCCTTGTAGCCCATATTGGTTCTTTCCCCGATGGGATAATCGCCAGGGGAAAGTTCGCCCGGAAACTTTTCGACATGCTGCGATTCGCCCGTGAGGGTTGATTCATCCACAATGAGCCTGCGGGTTTCAAAAAAGCGTACATCAGCGGGAATGATGTTGCCGGCTTCCAGCATAACCACATCACCCGGAACCAATGCCGATGATGCCATATCCATGACAAGGCCTCCGCGTATGATCCGGGCCTGCTGAACCGTCATTTTTTTTAAGGCCTCCATGGCCCTGTCGGCCCGGTATTCCTGGATAAATCCCACAAGGGCGTCCATGACAATAATAATCAGGATGATGATTGTATCCTTAAAATCCCCGAGGATTCCGGAAATAACCGCAGCCAGAACCAGCACGAGAATCATAAAATCGTTCAGCTGATGAAGCAGGAGCCTGAAAACGGTTTTCTTACGTTTATCCTCCAGCTGATTGGGGCCATACTGCGCGAGCCGCCGGGAGGCGGTTTCCACATCAAGGCCCGAAGGCGATGTACCCAGCAACTGTTCCAGTTCGGATAAGGGTATTAAATGCCAGTTCATGTTGTGGAGCTGAATGGAGGAATTCAATTATTCCATTTTTTCCCGTACCTGCTTACCGGGTGCGGTTGGTGAAGGTAGGTATTGACAGTGAACTTAAAAATTTTACGGAATTCCTGACCTGGAATCCGTTACATGCACCGTACCTTCACTCAAAACCGCTGGAGAATTTCTTTGAGTGAAACATTAATCCGGCTTTATATTTTAAAGATTAATTAAAATTGAAAAATATATATCCGTATTCGATATTAGCGAAGTGAAAATGACCGAAAATGATTCCTGGCCCTTTCCATTATATGAATCATGCCCTGTATTTTTTTTCTCTCCAAAAAAAATTATAGCTATCCGGGAATTAAAAATGCCTGGATCGAATCTACCGGAAATACTCCGCACAGACCTGACCTTATAATGTTAAATACTTCATCCCAAAGAAAATATACAGCGTACCATTAGCCGGTTATAGACGGAAGGTACATTATCAATTCCTTTTTGATTAAAAAGAACGGCTTGACCGGTATGCAGTCCTTTATTCAATCATTAACACCTCCGAATTTAGCCATTATAAGGTACCGGCATTAAATATCAGAGATAATGGATTTAACCAAAATTCCTGGTTTTCGTTTTTATTTTTTACTTTTGTGTTTGCCAGGGTCACCCGGGATAACCGATTTGTTTCATCGTGAATGAAAGAAATTCAACCCTGAGCAACCCGGCTCCATTAAACCATTACCAGCTCCACTAACCCTGATGTCTAAGCGTTTCCAAGGATTTATGCCCTGGTTTTTTCTTTTCTGCCTGCTTTTTCCCAGGGTGAATGAAGCCGTTCACGACTTCGCTCATGAAAAGGATACGATTTGTCATGTCAATGACATCACCCACTTTCATGCAACCGAACATCATTGCCCGGTATGCGACTATGCCCCTTCATCCACGGAAAAACCATCTGGCGGGTTCCTGTTTTACAGGCTAACCATTAACTCCGTTATACCCGTCCCGGCTTGCCAGGACCAGCCTGCTGAACCGTTCCGCTCCACCATCTTTTTAAGAGGCCCCCCGGTCGTTTCCTGATTTTTATATCCGGCAGCCTGAACATATACCGTTTCAGACGACCGGTTAACTATTCACGGAAACAATTTAACCGCAAATCCTTAATCCCATGAAAAAAACAGGCCTTATCGCGGCCGGAATCCTGTTATGGATGCTGAATACAGGCTTCTCAAACCATACTTATACTCCCGGTAAAACCACGCTGAGCGGGAAAATCACCGATAAAAATACCGGCGAACCGCTTCCCGGTGTTTCCATCTATATTCCCGATTTAAAAACAGGTACCACATCCGGCCTTGACGGATCTTATAAACTGGAAAACCTTCCCCAGGCCATCGTACTGGTCAAGGTCAGCATGATCAGCTACAAACTGATAGCGGAAATAATTGATCTTTCAAAAGTGACCACGAGGGATTTTGTGATGGAAGAAACCGTAGCCGAATTAAACGAAGTGGTAGTCACCGGGCTTTCCAGGTCGGCCGAAAAAAACAGGACTCCCTCGCCAATCACCACCATTTCGCCCCTTCAGCTGAAACAAATAACGGCCACCAACCTGGTCGATGCCCTGGCCACTCAGCCCGGTATATCGCAGGTAACGACAGGGGCGGGCATTTCCAAACCCGTTATCCGCGGACTGGGTTACAACCGCGTACTGGTGGTCAATGACGGTATCCGGCAGGAAGGGCAGCAGTGGGGCGATGAACATGGCATCGAGATCGATGAATTTGCCGTGAATCAAATCGAGATCCTGAAAGGACCAGCAAGCCTCTCGTATGGCTCCGATGCGCTGGCCGGTGTCATCAACGTGTTACCAGCCCCGACCCTTCCCGAAGGAAAAATCCAGGGTACCCTGTATGCCAATTACCAGACCAACAATGGCCTGGCCGGTTTGTCGCTGAACCTGGCCGGAAACCGAAAGGGGTTTATCTGGGATGTGCGGTATAGTCAGAAAATAGCCCATGATTATCAAAATAAGTTTGATGACTTCGTGCACAATTCGGGCTTCCGGGAAAATGCTTTCAGCGGAATCGCCGGTCTGAACCGGTCCTGGGGATACCTTCACCTCCATTTCAGCCTGTACGGTATCCAACCGGGAATGGTAAACGGCGAACGGGACAGCGCAACCGGTCACTTTATTAAACCCGTTGCCTGGAATGATTCAACGGAAACAACGGCCCTTGCCACGAACGGTGATTTTCACTCGTATTGGCCTTCCACGCCCTACCAGAAAATCAATCATAATAAACTGGTGCTGCATCACAACCTGATTATCCGCAACGGAAGTTTGAAAACCATCATCGGCTGGCAGCAAAATCAACGGCAGGAATATGCCGACATTCTGGACCAGGATCAATACGGACTTTATTTTTTACTCAACACCTTTCATTACGACATCCGTTACAACTTTCCCGAAGTAAACCGGTTCACGGCTTCCATAGGCGCGAACGGCATGTTGCAGCAGTCGCAAAACAAAGGTCATGAATTCCTCATTCCTGAATACCATCTTTTTGACATTGGCATATCTGGAATCGTGAAAAAATCATACGAACGCCTCGACCTCAGCGGGGGATTGCGTTATGATTCACGAACGGAGAGGGGCAGTGATTTATTCCTGGATGCCGGTGGGAACCCGACCGGTAACGAAGCCGGATCCGTTCAGCGGTTTTCAGCCTTTCATTACCGCTACAGCGGCCTGACAGGAAGCCTCGGCGCCACCTTACAGTTTTCTTCCGGTCTTTTCACCAAACTCAACCTGTCAAGAGGATTCCGTGCGCCCAACATCGCTGAAATTTCAGCTCATGGCGTGCATGAAGGCTCCCTGAATTACATCATCGGCGTTCCTTCCCTGAAAGCAGAAAGCAGCTTCCAACTGGATTACGCCTTAGGGATGAATACGCATCACCTGACGGCGGAAGTCGATTTGTTTTATAACGATATACGGAATTTCATTTACATGGAAAAGCTGAGCAGCCAATCCGGAGGCGACTCCATTACGGAAGGAAACAGCACGTTCCGCTATGCTTCCGGACATGCAGGTCTCTACGGAGGTGAATTCAGCCTGGATATGCATCCCCATCCCCTGGACTGGCTGCATTTTGAAAATACATTTTCATTGGTGCATTCCGTCCTGCAGGATCAACCTGATTCAAGCCGGTATCTGCCGTTTACGCCAGGGCCAAAATTCGCATCCGAACTCAGGGCAACCAAAAAAAGGCTGGGTCCTTATTTCGCCAATGCATTCGTCCGGTTTGGCCTCGAATATTATTTTAAACAGGATCGGTATTTCGCTGCCTATCAAACCGAAACAGCCACACCGGGATACACCCTGCTTCATCTTGGTGCCGGAGCCGATATCGTTTTAAAAGCAAGGCTCCTCTTTTCCCTTTTCATCAGCATCAATAACGTGGCTGATGTGGCTTATCAAAGCCATTTGAGCCGTCTGAAATACGCGGAAACAAACGTGGCTACGGGAAGAAACGGGGTGTTTAACATGGGCAGGAATATCAGTATTAAGCTCATCGTGCCGTTTGATATTAAAAAAAGTCCGGCTTAAATCCACAGCACAACTGCCCTGGCGGAAACATTTCAAATTAATGTTCCCATAATTTTTTAAGTTTCCGGTTTACTTTGGCCGCATCAAACTGCCGGGGATCATAATTTTTGCCCACCAGGGACAGCACGGACTTGTATTCCTTATGACTTTTATTGCCCAGTACTTTAACCAGGTGCCTGAAGCCTTGCGGTCCACCGCAATCTTCGGGTGGACAACAGTTAGCGCCATCCAGGCAGTAAGGATAGTCATGGACTGGTTTTCCCTCACGAATTTTTTCCAACACGACTTCATGCATCCAGCTATCGCCAAAATCATATTCATAAATGACTTCCGATCCTGGCTTATCCAGAATAGCCGCCACCTCCGTTTCCATGTCATCTGCCACCTCAAAGTTTCCATCTTCCAGCATTTCAGGGTCCCCGATAAAATTGTTTTTATCATAAATAAACTGGTAGAGATGGGAATTCTCCCAGCCCATGACCAGTTGAATGACCTGGTGCAAATCGAAAAACATGATCTCCTCCTCGATCTCAAATCTTCGCCAGATAACAGGTTGGACGTCCAGCAGCGTCACTTTAAATTGAAGGGTCCTGGTCATAATCCGAATGGTTAGGTGCAGGGTTGTCAAAAAACCCGACAGGCATTCCGGAAGCAAAAGTAAGAAATGATTTAAAACCAGTCTCTTTTTCGTGAATCATGCCGCCAGTGGCTGCCCCTGTTGCAGGTGACCATCCCGGATATCGAGGAAGGAGATATTCAGGTTTCCATCCAGGCTTAAAAACAGCTGCTGATTTCCGCTCCGGCATTCCACCATCAGGCAGGAACCGGCGATTGCCGTGGCCTGCACATGAACCGATCCGGCCAGCCCGAACCGGCAATAAACCTGCTGCATCCAGCCGTTGATTTCCTCCTGCGATAACCGGCCGAAAAAAGGTGAGCCGCACAGGTCCATGATCCTTTCGGATTCGGATGGCTGTTGCGAATTCCGGATGTTGCCTGTTGAAAGGACCGTGCTATGGCCGATGAATTTCACCGCCTGGCTGATCAATGCAGACAGGAATTCAATGGCATGGGAAGGAAATATCTTTGGATTTACGTTTTTCATGACCGTCGTTTTAGGAATGAATACCGGTTGGTTTGATGCATTCAAAAATAAGGGCATACCCTTCCCCGGGCCAGCCAGATTTAGTATCCGGCTGCTTTTGGGTGATAATTGACGGGAGGAATCACAGGTATGAACCCCGGGGCAAACGTTGGATCCATCCCGATTCGCTTCGTGACCGGGATTCAAAAATCGTTCCCGGCAATATTCGTTTATTACTGTTTAATTTAGTAATCCCATGGCACTTGATTTCTTTGTGAAACTTCCATTTTAAACACGCAGTGAATTAAAATTGATCGCTTGAGCAATCCCTCCGTAGCAGAAGGGTAATTTCCCCCTCCGTTCACACGGGAACTTGTGTGCAGGGCTGGTCCTGTGGTTTATGTCCCTGATTCTTCCGAAAAATATATATTTTTGTGCCTGATCCTGCTTTCCGGCGCATACAAGCTGCATACGAAAAAACTTCCATGAAAAAATCTGTATTAGTTGTTATTCTGATCTTCGTTTTTCAATCGCAACACGCCCAATCCGTTACCGATTTTGCCGTTCGTGTTTCCGCTGACGTACAGAACAACCCGGCGCGGATTATCTTAAACTGGCCTGCCGCCGTTTCCAATTCCATTATTGTGTACCGGAAATATAAAGCAGACAACGCCTGGGGAAGTCCTTACGCCATCCTGGGCGGCGGTGCCGTGCAATTCACCGATACGGCTGTACTGGCCGGAATTCCTTATGAATACAAACTGATGCGTCAAACCGGCACTTACAACGCTTATGGATATGTGTTGTCCGGAATTGAAGTGGATGCTGCGGAGGAGAGAGGAATTCTCTTGCTGCTCATTGATGATGCCCTGACGGTTTCCCTGCAGGCTGAAATCGCAACCTTGCAGGATGACCTGGAATCCGACGGCTGGAGGGTGAAGCGGTTTGACCTCAGCGATTCCCTTTCCGTTGATTCGGTGAAGGCCCTCATCGTGCAGCAGTACAGCCAGGATACGGCCCATGTGAAAGCCCTGTTCCTGCTGGGTCACCTCCCCGTTCCCTATTCCGGGAATCTGGCGCCCGACGGGCATTCCGACCATCTTGGCGCCTGGCCGGCCGATGTTTTTTATGGAGACATGAACGGCACCTGGACCGATGCCACCGTCAATACCACCACGGCATCCGATCCCCGGAACGATAACATCCCCGGTGACGGTAAATACGACCAAAGCGCCATTCCTTCTGATGCGGAGCTGCAGGTCGGGCGGGTGGATTTCCGCAACCTGCCCGCCATTGCCGCGAATGAAGAAACGCTGTTGCGCCGCTACCTGAACCGCAACCATGCCTTCCGTCAGCGCCAGCTTGTTCCGCAGTACCGGGCCGTGGTGGATGATAATTTCGGCACTTTTTATAATGAAGCCTTTGCCGCCAGCGCCTATAAAAATTTCTCACCGCTGGTCGGAACCTCCTCCGTCATCGCTTCCGATTACCGCACTGCTTTGGATACGGGCAGCTATATCTGGTCTTACGGCTGCGGGGGAGGCAGTCATACCAGCTGCAGCGGGGTGGGTACTACCGCCGACCTTGCCGGCGATTCCCTGCAAACCATATTCACCATGCTGTTTGGCAGTTACTTTGGCGACTGGGACAGAAGCGACAACCTCATGCGGACGGCCCTCGCCTCGGGAACCACGTTGTCCATCAGCTGGTCGGGTAGGCCCCACTGGGTGTATCACCACATGGGCCTGGGCGAAAACATCGGTTATGATGCCCGGCTTTCACAAAACAACACCAACCTGTATTTTGGCAATAACAATACGCGTGGAGTCCATGTGGCCCTGTTGGGGGATCCTTCCCTGCGCATGCATTACACGGGTCCTCCCTCCCAGTTTACCGCCACCATCATGAATGATTCGTACGCCCTGCTGTCCTGGATGCCTTCGGCCGATTCGGTTCTGGGTTATCACGTTTACAGGCGCAGCGACTCCCTCAGCGCTTACGCCCGCTTAAATGCAAACCTGATTACCGGATTCTCCTATGCGGATTCCTGCCTGCTCGACAGCGGGGTCTACCAGTACATGGTGAAAGCCGTTAAGCTGGAGGTAACGCCCAGCGGCAGTTATTTCAATACCAGCACAGGTGCCAGGGATACGGCATGGATGCCCGCCGATCATCATGTACAAGCTGCATTCACCTACCAGGTGCTGCACGATACCCTGTACATGCTGTCCAACACATCCTCCCAGGCCACTTCTTTTCTCTGGAACTTCGGTGACGGGTCTTCTGATACCAGCGCCCTGCCTGTTCATGTTTACAGCGGCAACGGGAATTACTTTCTCACTCTTTGGGCGTTTTCGGATTGTGATGCCGATTCGCTCACCATTCCCGTATCTATAACGACAGGCCTATATGAAATTCAGCCGGCGGAAACAGTCCTCGCTTACCCGAACCCGGCAAAGGATTATGTTGAGGTGACATCAACAGGCAGGAGCCGGGTAACAGGCATACAGTTATTTGCCCCGGATGGAAGGTCCGTAAGCCCGCTGAAACTAAATCCAGGTACGGGGTTCTTTTCTGTTGCCGGATACAGCCCCGGCCTTTACCTGATGAAGGTTTACCAGTCCTCCGGACCCTCATTATGGTGCAAACTGGTATTGCGTTAAGGTT
>CAYWHE010000026.1:9387-27699 GCA_964458125.1 uncultured Flavobacteriaceae bacterium
CGCATCATGACGGTACCCTGACCGGATATTTTAACCATATAGATTCCTTCAGGGAATGGCCGGATATCCAATTCGGATTTCCCATCTGGAATGGATTGAGCCAGGACAACCTGACCCCATACGTCCAGTATTTCCAGCCGGTATACCTGCTGCAGGCCGGTATTCAATTCCACGGTTAACTGATCCCGGGCGGGGTTGGGGTAGACAAACAGCCTGTTCGTTTCACGCTGAGGTGATTCCATCCGTGTGACCGGCATGGTAAAGAATATGGTTTTCGTGCAGGCATAGATATCAGTCACCTTTACCTTGTAAACATTGCCACCAATCAATCCGGTGGCTGTTGCCGTGGTTTGCTCAGGAACGGTAAACCACTTAAAGGCATAAGGCGGAGTTCCGCCGGTGGCCATTGCCGCGGCTTCACCCGGGTTACCCGTTGGTGAAGCAGACAATAACAGCGCCGGTGGCTGCGTGATGACAAACGTCTTCGACTTGGAACAGCCGTAGGCATCAGTAACCGTACAGGTATAGGTTCCTGCGCAAAGATGATCAACCAGGGATGTTGTTGCCCCCGTATTCCACCAATAGGTATACGGCGAAGTGCCGCCGGCCGGTATCACTTTAGCTCTTCCGGTGCACTTGCCGGAGCATTTGACATTGGTCTTGGACGTTCCGACCGTCAGGGATGAAGCTGACTGGACAACCGTAAAACTCATCATCACCGAGCAACCCTTGCTGTCAGTAACAGTTACCGTATATGTTTTCGGATAAAGTCCTGTCCGGACAGACGCATGGCTTCCGTTATTCCAAAGGTAGGAATAACCCGGAGTGCCGCCGCTGACGGAAAGCGTAATGGTGCCGTCATGCGCCCCCTTACAGGTGACCGGGGTAACGGCAGCGCTGGGGAACAACGGCGGCGGATCGAAAATGGTATCGGAAATGGCAGCCGTCACACCCAGCGAGTCGATGACGATGACGCTGTAAATTCCTGCGGGTACATTGGCCAGGTTTTGAGCAGTGCTGCCGTTGCTCCACAAATACAGGTATGGAGGGGATCCGAAGTTGACGAAGAGGTCCATTGATCCGTCCGTTGATCCCGGGCAGGAAGGACGGTGCGGGGTGGGAACCAGGCTGACCGTATCATAGGTAAGCACATGATGATTCTCATTATTGCCGAACATAAACAGCTTAACCAGGATGGAGTCATTGTTAAACAGTCCCGAAGTATCCAGGTTGTAATGAAAATTAATTTCATTGGGCAAAGGGAAGGTCACCGGCACCGGAGTGCTGGGCAATGGCATGGGAACCGATGCGAATACGCCGGTTGCAAAGGATTGCACCACGAAACCGTTTTGTATCAGCAGCGTCAGTGTTCCCTGCGAGGCGGTAAAAGGAGTGGGAAAATGAATCCGGAAAAGGAGGGAATCGGATTCAATATGCACGGTGTCGTTTTCCCAGTAATTGATTTTTTCCAGCGTATCGTCATCCAGTTCCTGGCGCATCACAATGCTTAGCAGGGTTCCGGAAGTATCCAGTCCGGTGACGTAATCATGCACTTCAAAATTTATCGGGTCATTGGTGCCTGCCTTCTGCCGGATATTTCTTGATTTCCCCTTGGACTGTGTGCTGGTTCCCGGCACCCATCCGATATCGCCCTTCTTGAGCGGCTGACCATCCTGTACCGATACTCCGCACCAGCTGAAGGCGTAGGCATCGGTGTTGACAGGCGGGTTTATGGCCTGGGCAAAACCCCAGGACTGAATGGTTCCGGTTACGCTGGATGATTTCACCGAATCAACCACGATGCAGGTAACGGCTTTGGCCCTGGAATAGCAGGAGTCGGCAAAAACAGAATCCAGCCTGGATCCCCCGGTATTTTCGATCCAGTGAATGACCGTATCCACAGCCGCCTGGCTATTGTAAGGCACCTGGTTGATGATGGTATCCTTTCCGAATTTATTAAAGGAGACAGGCTGCAACGGTTTTACGCGTGATTGCATGCAGCCAGCAACGGGATCCTTCACCCATGCGTGATTAAAGGAAACGGAAAATATCTTGGGAGAAAAATTGGTGGAGGGGTAAAGGGTAAAGGAATGCTTGATTTTATAGGTTAGCAGCTTCTGTGTTTCACCAACCAGCAGAATTCGCGTTCCGGATGCCGGACTGGCAACACAGGTCTGACTGTTTGCCTGAACAGGCATGAGCAGACTCAGGAAGATGACCAACAGGTTCTGTTTCATGGGCTGGAAGTTTTAGGTTTTGAAAAAGGTGACTGCTTCACCTAATGGAACCTGCTTCAGGTAAAACAGCAAGTAAAGTTAAGCAATTCCGGGTAATGAAACAAGGCGTTGGAAAAAAAGTGTGCCCATGGATAACCCAATCCACGGACACACTTCGAAAAGGCACTATCCTTTATTGATGAAAAATAACCACTTTCTTCATTCCTGCGTTTTCACCCTGAACGGCCTGCAACGTATACATTCCGGGCGCCATGTTGCTGACATCCATTGCATGAACGGAGGCGCCGGCATTTTGAACTTCAACGTGAGCCACACAGCGTCCGGTAGCATCCATCAGGCTGAGCATACAGGACTCTCCATTCCGTACCTCAACGGATACATTCAGGATATCGGAAACCGGATTGGGATATACCTCCATTTCGATTCCGGCAGGTGCATCTTCATGAAGCTGGCGCATGGCGCCGAAGGTGAAGGTCACCGATTTGGTGCATAGTACGGCATCGGTAACCGTCAGTGTAATGACCTGGCCGGGCAGCAATCCTGTTGCAAGGGGGGTGGTTTGCACAGGGATGGTGTTCCATTGAAAAAGGTAGGGGGGCACACCACCGGCCACATTGGCTATTGCTGCATCCGGTCCGGCCTGGTTCACCATAACCATCATCGGGGGGTTTTCGGAAAGGCTGGTCGATTTGGTTTTGGTGCATCCGTTTGCATCGGTTATAATAACGGTATAGATACCGGCATAGAGATTTTTTGCAGTCTTGGTGGTGGCTCCGTTGGACCAGGTATACTGGTAGGGTGATACACCACCGGTGGCATTTGCAGTGATTTTGCCTGTATTGGCGCCACCGCAAAGCACATTCGTCTTGTTAAAACTGATGCTGATGGCAGCCGGTTGACCTACCGTGAAGGTTTGAGATGCCATGCAGCCCAGGCCGTCTTTCACGTTTACCGTATAATTACCGGCTTTTATGGAAGTACGGTCCTCATTTGTATTGCCGCTGTTCCACAGGTAACTATAGACTCCGTTTCCGCCTGTAGCCATTACATTGATCGCCCCGGTATAACTTCCGTTACAGGAAGCATTGGTTACGGAGCCGTTTGCCATTACAGGGAACGGATCAGCCAGGTTCGCCGTACCGGCGTTCATACAACCGAAATTATCATTTACCATGACCGGGTAGTTGCCGGCCGGCAAGCCTTCCTGACGGTTCGCGGGCAGGTTGTTAATCCAGAAGGTTGGCTGAATCACCGGGTCATGCTCCTGTACCGGATTGCGGAACCATTCGATCATGCCATCCGGTGAACCGCTGCAGGACGGGTTGCTGGTTACATATATATTGGGTTGCGGTGCTGAAACCCCGACATCAAACGTCTTCATCATGCAGCCGGAAGGAGAAGTAACGGTGAGCGTGTAGGTTCCCGGCAGGAGATTCTGAACATCCTCACTGGTGGAACCGTTGCTCCAGAGGAAACTGAACGGGGCCGTACCTGCTGTCATGGTAAAATCTATGGAGCCGTTTGCAGCTGCCGGACAGGAAGTATTGGTCCACCAGCCCCAGCCTTCAAATGGTTGTGATCCGGGAGCGAAAAACTCCAGCGTGGTATAAGGAGTCGGGTCGCTGGTATCTGCCGGACAAAGGGCATTCAGCTTAAAGCGGAAATCGAATGACTGACCGACCGGGATTGGAGGGGTGAAGAATAAACTGCTCAATAAGGAGTCGAACAGGTAAGGAGACGTTGAAGATGCGCTTTCAACATAGATGCCGGAGTCAGGAGAGCTGATTACCAGTTGCGATATCGGGCTGCAGGATTCATTGATCATCACCAGTGAACCGGAACGGCCTGCTATACCAATTCCTGAATAGGCATTCGGGATGAGAAAACTTTTCAAACCCTGGTTAAAGGTGCATACTTGTATGATGTTATGAAGCGTATCGGTCGGGGTGATGTGAATGGAGTCGATTTTTGCATTCTGATCCTTCGCATCCACTTCAATCGGAGTCTTACTACCATTGGGCAGGGGAGGGTTGTTTCCCTTGTCGGCGTGAACCACAGTTGAATCGGCATTGGTCTGACCGCCTATCGGCCATTCCTTTCCGTTCACCTTTACTTTTTTAATTTTGATGGGCTTCTTTTTACTATCAAACGCCTGCACGATCAAATCATGTATATCCTGACCTGTTGCATTTTCCAGGGTAAAGGAAACCTTACCTCCCGGTGATCCCCCGGTAATCTTCACACCTTTGCCTACCTTAATGCCGCTTCCCGATCCGGCCGGAGTTTTATTGGGCTCCAGTTTAACAGGGGCAGAACCAATGTTCACACTGTCCTTGTTCGTCGGAATCAAATCATAGGTGACAACCTCTGTGGTGCCATGAAACTTAACCGTGATTTTCATCGCGCTTCCGTTACTGACGCATGGAAAAAACACGTGCGGCTTGCCGCCTCCCAGCCCGGTACCGGTACATTTCTTGTCGTTAACAAACACGCTGTCTACACTAACGGCATTTCCGTTTTTGTCTTTGGCATTTTCAACCCGCAGATCACATACGTCCTGGCCTGTTCCGTTTTTGGCATCAATGGAAGGAAAATTACTGCCATCGGTTTTTACACTGGTTTTTCCTCCGTCCAATTTTACGGGTTCGGTAACTTTCCTGGGGTTATTGGCGTTGGTGACGGTCTGTACCGGGTTCAGGTTGCGGTCTGTCATCAGATCTGCTCCAAGCGTGTCGGTGGGAATCACCGTAATGCTGTCACCGGGATCGTAATTGGGTGCAGTGGACTTAAAGGTGACCTTCATGGTGTTATTGGGGGGCGTGTTGTTTACAGGCTTATCGAACTTGACATGAACACTGTTGGTTGCCGAGTTTCCATCACCGCCGCCCAGTTTTCCGTTTTTTCCCTGAACATCATAGGTCTTAAATTTGCCGTCTTTCAGGATGATGCGCAAATCCCATATATCGTGGTTTGTGCCATTGACCAGGGTGAACGTGGACTCATTATTGTTTCCATTCGTTGATTTTGGGGCTACCTTTTGCTTGCCTCCCGTAACAACCGTTTGGGCCTGAATGGTCCCGGCCAGCAGGAACAGCACCAGGGTCATATTCAGGTAAACCCGGATCCGGTCGATGCGGATGCTTAATAAAGTTTCGTAGAAGCGCTTGAGCGAATCAGGGGTGAAGCTTACTTTTACCCTTGGCAGTCTGACTGCACGTTTTTTGTTTTTCATGACGATTTTTTTTAAGATTATTTTACCAGTTGTTTTAGTCCTTTTGTTAAATGACGATTCAAACGTACAACAGCACCCCCCCCGGCATCAACCTGTTTCTTGAATCAGGAAGGTTTGGTTTTGAATTCGGGGCTTATGGAATCACGGGGAAGGAAATAGCCGGATCAGCCTGTTAATAGAGCGGGCCGGAATCCGGAGACAAAATGCCGGAGAGGAAATGCAGGCCGCGTTCTTTGGATGAAAAATGAATTTAACGGCTTGCAAAATTCACGTATCTTTCATCCCTTAAAATCAGTTTATGAATATTCAGTTCCATGGCGCAGCACGAAACGTTACCGGCAGCAAGCACCTGCTCACCGCTCCCTCCGGTCTGCGGGTACTGCTCGATTGCGGCTTGTTTCAAAATAAAGGTTCCGAAAACGATACCCTGAACAGGCATCTGGGATTTGATCCCGCCACCGTAGATGCCATGATTTTAAGCCATGCCCATATGGACCATGCAGGTTTGATTCCTGTGCTCGTGGCCGGAGGATTCAGGGGACCCATTTACTGCACACCCCCCACCTATGACTTGTGTGAAGTCATGCTGGCCGATAGCGCCTTTATCCAGGAACATGATGTGGAGTATATCAATAAACGCAGGGAAATGAAAAATTACGCCCCCCTGAAACCGTTATATACAATTAAGGAGGTGAAAGCCTGCCTGCCTTTTTTTAAAACAGTACCCTACCAGGCCACTTTCGAGGTTGGTAACGGTGTACAGGCCATTTTTACCGATTCGGGTCATATTCTTGGAAGTGCGGGCATTTACCTCACCATGAAGAAGGATGCCGATGTTACAACCTTGTTTTTTACCGGGGATATCGGCCGCCGGAAAGATGAAATCCTCCGTTCCCCCGATCCCTTTCCACAGCCCGACTTTCTGATTGCCGAATCCACCTATGGCAACCGCCTCCATGAAAAGATGGCCGATGCTTCACACACCTTGCTTGAAATTGTCATCAATACCTGCCTGAGGAAAAAAGGCAAACTGATCATACCGGCTTTCAGCCTGGGCCGTACCCAGGAAATCGTTTACGCACTCGATCAGATGCACGACAAGGGATTGCTGCCTCCCATCAATGTGTACGTGGACAGCCCGCTCTCCTATAATGCCACGGAAATCATGCGGAAACACATGGACTGTTTTAACGATGAAATCAGGGAGCACCTGAAAACAGATCCTGATCCATTTGGGTTCAACCGGTTGCGTTATATACGCGAAGTAGAAGAATCGAAAGGGCTGAATAACAGTCATGAACCCTGCATTATCATTTCCGCTTCAGGCATGATGGAGGCAGGCCGGATCAAACATCATATCAAGAACAATATCGGTGATGCCCGCAACACCATTTTAATTGTGGGCTACTGCCCCCCTTCCACCCTGGGTGGCGACCTGCTGGCCATGAAACCGGTGGTCAGGATTTATGGAAAGGAATACGAAGTTAAAGCCGAAGTGCGGGAACTGGGCTCTTACAGCGCCCATGGCGATTACGAGGAAATGATTTCCTACCTTTCCTGTATCGATACAGGCAAAGTCAAAAAGGTTTTCCTGGTCCACGGGGAATATGAAGTACAACAGGAATACCGTGAAAAATTGTTTAAGGCCGGATTTCAACAAATCGAAATACCCGACCAGCACAGCTCCTGGGACATCTGAGCCTTAATTCGCTTTTTTATCAGCAGTAAACTGTGTCAGCATGAATAACAGGCGAAGCATGCGGAATGCCAGCCACTGCCGGAACATGGTAAATGGTTTTTCCCGTTGCTTTAACAGGGAAGGTGTTATCCTGATGCAATGCTGCGCAATGGTTTGCCTGAGATATGATTGAACGTGTCCCGCAAATTCCTGGCTGACGATGTCCAGGTTCAGTTCCAGGTTCAGAAATGTACTGAGTTGATTGAGGTCATAGGATCCGATCGTGACAAAGCGTCCATCAGCTACGAGGGCCTTTCCGTGCACGACGGAAGGCGTATACTCATATACGTCAATTTGGTTCCGGACCAGCCTCCGGTGCAGGTATTTCATCCCATATTGAGCCAGCCAGACATCGGACCGTGATCCGAAGATGACCGAAACTTTGACGCCCCGGCGGGCGGCCTTTTCCATCAGCTTCAAAGAAATGCGGCCCGGAACAAAATAAGCGCCTACAATCATGATTTCTTTTTTGGCTTCGCGGATCGCATTTCTGTAGCTGAATACAATCCGGTTTTGGTGTCGCAGCCTGTCGTTAACCCGTATACGCATCCTGCATGCCCTGGCATCCGGCCGGGTCCGGCCGGGGATGAACTTCGTAAAGACAGGCTTACGAAAAGGAAGCGGGAAGCCCTTCCATTTTTTGACGCAAAAATCATGCAGCTGAAACGCAATATCACCTTCCGCCTTTACGGCAAAATCAAACCATGCCTTTTGCCCGTGAATTTCATTATAGCGGTTGCCGATATTGATACCGCCGACAAGCGCCAGGCTTGCATCAGCGACTGCAACCTTATGATGCATGCGCCTGCCGAAATGAAACCTCCTGCCGGTCAGCACCGGACCAAACCAGCGGAAACAGATGCCCGCTGCCCGGAAGTCTTCCACCCAGCGCGATGGAAAGGACGCAGAACCCAGGGCATCCAGCAGCAGGAACACCAGCACCTTCCTGGCTGCCGCTCTCATCAGGGCGTTCCTGATACGCGTGCCGGTTTCATCCGGTTCAAAAATATAGACCTGCAGATGCAATTCCTGCCGGGCCGAATCAATCAGGTTTTGCAGTTCATCAAAATAGGCGGAACCGCTTAAAACCAGTGAAGCATGATTACGGGTGGAATACCGGTCGTATTTTTTTGCCGCTGCCATGATCCGCTGTTCCCTGGTAGTTGAAAGTGTAGAAATCAGGTAACCCGTTAAACCGAAAGCTTGTCGAGGATGGAAAGCAGGGATTTGTCAAAAGGCAAAGGTGTTTTCACGGCCTTCTCAAAAGGTGTATACGCAATCGTATTGCTGATCTCCCCTATGAGCACCCGGTTACGTCCCTGCAGCAGGGCTTCCACAGCCCGCACGCCCAGTTCGCTGGCCAGCACCCTGTCGCGGCAGGTGGGCGACCCCCCCCGTTGTATATGGCCCAATACACAAACTCCAATGTCATAATGTCTGAATTTTTTCCTGACTTCAGCGGCCATTTCATAGGCTCCGCCAATTTTATTCCCCTCTGCAACCACGACTATCATGGAAGATTTCTTCCTGGTCCATCCCTTTTCAAGAAGTGCAATCAACTGGGCCGTATCAATCCCTGCCTCGGGCACAAGGATGGCCTCGGCCCCGGAGGCAATTCCCGTCTGCAAGGCAATGAATCCTGCATCACGCCCCATAACCTCCACAAAAAACAAACGGTCATGAGCCTCTGCTGTATCTTTTATCTTATCGATGGCCTGCATGGCCGTATTGATGGCCGTATCATACCCAATGCAATAATCGGTTCCGTACAGATCATTGTCGATGGTTTTGGGAATTCCGATAAACGGAATTTTAAAACGGGAGGAAAAAGCCGCTGCGCCTGTCATGGAACCATTTCCGCCGATGACAATGACGCCACCGATGTTGTTGCGCACCAGTTGTTCATGTGCCTGCTGCTGGCCCTCCTCCGTCTTAAACCGCTTACTTCTTGAAGATTTGAGCAGGGCACCTCCCAGTTGCATGATGTTGCTGACGGAAGCGGCGTCCATGGGCATGAACTCCCCGTCTATCAACCCTTCATATCCCCGCAATATGCCTTTCACCTGCAATCCGTAATAAATCCCCGTACGAACCACTGCGCGGATGGCCGCATTGGTCCCCGGGGCATCACCTCCGGAAGTTAATACGGCTAGTGTGCTGATCTTACGCTGTTTTTTCATGATGGCCCGTTGCCGTTAATTGGCCTTTCAAAAATAATCAAAATGCCTTCCACCTGTTCTCATCCGCCGGTATTTACGGCGGTACGCTTAAAAGGACCTGTTGGTGATGTCCCTTTACTACCTCAATACAAGTAACGGAAGCGACAGGTGGGCGGCAACCTTTTTGGTTACACTCCTGTTCCAGATCCCTTCCAGCAAACCGCGGTGATGCGTAATCATGCAAAGCATATTGGCCGGGTGCTTTTTGAGAAAAAACCGGATGCCGCTGGCGACATCGGCATCATTGCATACATACCCGGAAATATTGGGGTAGTTAATGTTCTGACGGACCTTCCTGGTCATATTCTCAATAGTCTTGTCATCGGAGGCGAGCAATTTCGTATCAATGTATAAAAAAGTGATGTTCGCTTTGAACAGTTTGGCAAAACCGGAAATCTTTTCGGCATCCTTAAGGTTTTTCTCCTTCAGGTCTGTGGTATATACAATCTTTTTGATTTCCTTGAATTTGGAGGACGGAGGGACGATCAGCAGCTGGCAGGGAGCGTTGTTGATCACGCGGGCCGTGTTACTGCCGATCAGCGCCCGTTCGAGTGCACTTGTGGAGGTGGAGGACATCACAATCAGATCAGCCTTTTGTTCCCTGGCCAGTTTGATGATCCGGTCGGAAGCCAGTCCCGATGCAATGGCAGTGGTGATGGTGACCTTTGGGTATGCAGCCTGCAGACGTTTATACAGGGCCGTCAGTCTCTTTTCCACCATGGACCTCACCTCCATCTCGGTTATCTGGTAGGTGGCCACAGCCATGTCGCTGTAAACAACCGGGATTTCATACACATGTTGCAGAATGACTGCCGCCTTTACCTTTTGGGCCAGGTCAATCGCATACCGGACGGCGTTGTTGGAATGTCTGGAAAAATCTGTTGGGCAAATGATAGTCTTCATAGGTTAAACGGTTTTGGTTTCACATTAAAAATTCAACTCAAAGTTTTAGTTTACTTCCTGCACCTGAAATGATCATCACCATGCAAATGTATGATGAAAATCAGTAAATAAAAATATCCTGCCGGGAACCTGGCCCGCCTCCTGACCTCTCCCTGTCAATCGACACCAGCTAAAAAAATGAAACAGGTAAGCTGCCTTTCCGGATCTTCCAAACAATAAAGACATTCCCCGCCAGTTATCAACAAGGGTGTGGCCGGCGGGACGCCTCCCATGGATAGCATGTTCGAAACGCTTTACCCATTCAGTCGGTGCGAAGGAACTCCCTGATCAGTTCAAATTCTTTTGCCGGCTCCTCCACCTGGGGATTGTGCCCGCTGTTTTCAAAGAGGACAAAACGGGCCTGGGGGCAATACTCCCTGTATTTCACCATCATCCAGGGAACAGCAACCCGGTCGTAACGACCGGCGATAATGAGAATGGGCATCTTCAGGTTTTTCAACTCTTTCCGGAAATCAAAATTGCCGATGTCATTGCCCACGATAAAATCCCCGTCCTTCCCCACCAGCTGATAATACAGATCGGCATTGAAGGGATTCGGGTATGGCTTACGGCCACGTGGTTTAAAATTTTCCGGGTTGTAGGCGTACAGGAAGCCGTAGGGCACCTGCCCGTAAATCCGCCGGTGATCGGCATCACTGCTGATGGCGCCTTTTTCCCTTATGGTCATCAGGGAATCCCACACTTCCGGGTAATTGGTCCTGATCTCACGGTTGGAGTTGTCGTCATTCTCCTGCCACATCAGGAAGCTGTGAAAGGTATTGGCCAGGATGAGGTGTCTGACGTGTTGCGGGTATTTCAGCGCATAGGCCTGGGCCACCACGCCTCCGTAGGAATGGCCAAGGATATCAATGGCCCCGAAGTCCATGGCCTTCCGCAGTCCTTCCAGGTCCTCCACATCCCTGTCCAGGGAATACTCCTTTACATTTCCGGCCACATCCGATTTTCCCCTTCCGTAACCATCAAAGTATACGAGGGTGCTGCCGGATGAAAGGGAATCAAAACTGCGCAGGCCGTAATGGGAACCGCCGGGACCGCCGGCGATAAAAAACAGCGGGGTGCCCGTTCCGAAACTGACGGTCCATAACTTCGCTCCGTTTACCTTGTAATACCGGCCATCGGTATGACTGTCAGGAAAACTCTGTGAAAACGCACTTCCGAAAACAGCTGAAAATGCAACCAGGATCAGGATTTTCTTCATAAGCATGTTGATTAACCGGGACTGCCTGCCGGCATTCCACATATCCCATTGAGTTTATTTATAGATCATTATTTTTTTTCTGAAACCGGCATTCCCCGTTTCGGCAACCACCAGGTAACAACCGGCAGAAATGCCATCCAGCCTCATCCTTACCAGTCCCTGAGCAGGGAAATCCCTGACCACACGACCTGTTGAATCGAGCAGGCGGATACGCGCCGGTTCAGGATGGCCGGGCAGACTGATCGCCAGTTCGTCACCGGCCGGGTTCGGGGTGACCAGCATGCTGCCGGCAGGGGCAGGAATTTCGTTTACACCAAGCGTGATGGTATTGTTGGCCGACAGTATCCACAGGTCCGGGTCAAAAAAAGCAGAGTCAGGAGCTGTCCCCAGCGGAACCGTGAATGATTGTCCGCTGAACGTATGCTGGAATACCAGCGTAGTATCAAGGTTATTGCCCATGAATCGTATGGGAACAGGCATCTGGTAAAAGGAAACAGAAGCATGTGATGTGGTCTGGTCGATTTTGACATACAGGGTATTGTTGCCAAAACTCCAGGTTACGCTATAGGAGGGAAATCCCTGCCCATCATACCACTGGTTGAAAAAAGTGAGCAGGTTTTGTCCGCTCACGGATTCCATGTGCTGCCTGAAATCGGGTGTTCCGGCATATCCGAACTGCAGCAACGGATCGTTCAGGTAATCCCTGAGGCCCTGGAAGAAGAGGCTGTCTCCGACCTGCCAGCGGAGCATGTGCAGCAAATAAGCGCCTTTGTAATAGGACAGCCGGCCGTCAAAAATCCGGTTGATATCGGTGGTGTCGCTGCATCGCACCGATCCGTCGGGAAGCGAGGTGATGTTCTGGCTGACACCCGATTTCCAACCATACCAATTGAAGGGAAAAAGGAACTCTTCCGTTAACGCTTCCATATACGTTGCGAAGCCTTCGTTGAGCCAGATGTCTTCCCAGCTGCCGCAGGTGATGTAGTCGCCGAACCACTGGTGGGCGCATTCATGGGCCATGAGGGAATGCCCGAAACCCACAACAAAACTCATGGTCTGGTGTTCCATGCCTCCGCCCCATCCGAACTGGGCATGCCCGTATTTTTCGGCGCCAAACGGATAGGGAACCGTCAGGCTGTCGTAGAGTTGTATTACCGGGATGATATCCGGTGTCTCCAGCCTGGCATTGGCCGAATCCTCCGGGTAAACGTAGTTGAGCACTTCCAGGGAATCACCGGTACCCATGGGTACCCAGTCACTGTAAGCGGCATAGTTGGTTACTGCAATGGCAATCAGGTATGCGGCAATGGGGTAACGGCTTTTCCAGTGAAAAACCGTGCTGTTTCCCGTGACCGTTTCAGCAAGCAAAATGCCGTTGCCGGCCACCCGGTTACCGGTGGGAACGGTAACCAGCACATCTATGGAGTCGATTTTATCATTCAGGTCCTGCTTGCAGGGCCACCAGTCCATGGCTCCGAACGGCTCTGACAAGGTCCAGATAACCGAAGATCCGTTGTGGACATCCTGGTTAAAGGAACCGAACCCGGTGGACGGCGGAGCGCCCTGATAAAAAACCGTCACGGAATCCGGAATATTCTGGGGAAGAACCGAACCGAACTGAATTTCCAGTTGGTTATTCGGACGCGTAAAGGGAACCGGGCTGCCATGATAAAGCACGGAATCTACGGTCATGCCTGCTGCCAGATCAAAAAACATCGAGCCAAACCCGCTGATGCCCGGAACAAAATAGGTGGTAACCGAACCGGAAATATAATAAACCGCGGGATCCACGGTCCATTCAAAACGGTGGTACTTCAGGTCATACGTATTTGGAACGGTGGCCGTGCGATGCAAACGCATTGCCGCAGACCGTTTTTCGGCATCAATAAGTTTTTCCAGCTTGTATTTTCCCGGAAAATCCTGGGCCCTTACCGGTTGAACAGCGGCCAATAACATCAGCCAGGAAAACAAAAAAAGAATGGAGCGAACAGATTTTTTGGTCAAAGAGAAATTCATTAGGATGCAGGAATTGGATGACCTGTCAAAGTTACCAAAAAAAACCGCAACCCCCCGGCAAATCCTGAAAATCACTCCCGCCCGGCGGGATGCAGTCATCCGGATGCTCAACAGGTGAATGGCCCCGCTACAGTCGGACCTGCATTCACCGGCAGTGATGATCCGTTCCCTTCGGACACGGTTTCCGCATTCAATGCCGGATGGTATAGGTCAATTGCACAAGCCCTGAAGGGAATGCCGTATGATTTTCAAGGCGGGTGATCTGCTCCGGAAAGCCCTCCCTGAAAAGCCGGATCCCGTTTCCAAGCAGATGCGGGATGATTGAAATCACTACCCGGTCAATGAGCCGGTGCCGCAATAATTCATAAACCACCTGGGCGCCCCCGTCACAAAAAATATTTTTTCCGGGTTGGATTTTCAAATCACGGATCCTTTCAATAAAATCATCTCCCAGAAATTCCACAAATTCATCACCACCCTTCTTCGACCTTGAAATCACATAGCAGGTTTTTCCCTTGTGCGGAAACTCAACACCAAAGGTAAGCACCTGCTCGTACGATTTTCGGCCCATGATAACCGTATCCACTGTTTCGTAAAATGCTGAATAACCATAGTCCTCCCCCGGACTTTCCACCCGCGATAAAAACGACAGGTCATTTCCCTCACCAGCAATAAATCCATCCAGGCTGACTGCAATATATAAAATGAGTTCCCGGTTCACGATAGCGCTTCTGGCAAACAGCAATAGTAATCATTATTTTATGACAGACCTGGAATGCTACAATACCTTTTTCATGAGTATATCGGTTTGCTCATCCTTTCCCAGTTTAAACAGGTGAGATCCGAACGGTTCAAAACCCCATTGCCTGTAAAACCGAATGGCTTTGGCATTATGCTCCCAAACGCCCAGCCAGACGGCCCAGGCATGCATTTTTCGTGCGAATTTCAGGCAGGAATCCATCAGGGCTGCGCCCGCCTTGTGAAGCTGGTATTGTTGCATGACATAAATGCGCTCCACCTCCATCGTCATCCCCTCGTCCTGTTTGCCGGGAAGTTCGTTCTGCACAAGCTTGGCATATCCAACGGCTTGTTCATCCAGGCAGGCGATAAAAAAATGCGTTTTGCAGCAACTCAACTCATTGCTTATTTTTTCCCTGGTGAATGTACCGGACAGGTACTCCGTCATATTTTCCTCACTGTTGGATGAGGCAAAGGTTTCCCGGAAGGTCTGACGTCCGAGCGAAACCAGCAATGTAATATCCTCCGGTCCGGCTTTCCTGATCCGGACAGGTATTTCAGCATTCATCATAAAGTACAGTCTTAAAAAGGGGTTATCCATTCAAAGATAGAAAAATTATTTTCCAATCACCCGGTTTTTCCTGTTTCTTAGAATTAATTATTGCAGTAGTCCAAAAATGTGACCTGATTAAACAGTCAAATTTCCATTTTAAATGCAGTGATTTTAAAGGCCTGTCGGACATCCCGCCGTCGGCAGCGTAATGGAGATCCGGTTTATGGACCGCGTTCTTACCCGTAATTTTGATAACAGGATATCCATATTCCAAAGTAAGCCCGTGAACAAAAAAACCGGCAAAAACCGGAATCTTTATGGAGAAAAATCTTAATTTGAGAAAAAAGGCGTGAACTGATTTGGGGAATTTAAAATAGATAAAAGAAGAACTTAAAGGAATTTCATTTACCTGTTCGCCAAATTATTCAATTGTCGTTCCAATGATAGTACCTGCTGCTGTAATTTATCAATTATTACCAGGAGATCAATTTGTTCATTAGCCGCGCCAGGTATGATCCGCTTTGCGGTGATGTTTCCATTGACATCAGGTAAAGTAACGGGGGACGAAGTTCCGATTCCCACATTACCCGCAGCGGATATGGTCATGCGCCGGGTATCGCTGGTTCTGAAATTCATGGAGGCTCCGGTTTGCCTGGAATTGAGCCCAGCATGCATCACAGAAGATACGTAAGTAAGTCCAATGCGAAATCCGTCACCTGAGCCACGGCCGGTATTGTAGTTGGTAAATTGCTGCCCGGCATTCAAATTCGCAGGAAAAGGGAGTAAACTTGAATTCACCAGAAGTGCAGCATCAGTGAATGTATTGGACGGCGATAACCCTATACCTGTTCCTGAAATTACATTAACCACTGAGCTAAATTGTACTTTTTAACCGGAGCAAATTGAAATTATAAAGGGGTATTGGAATTTAAAGCAGAACGGTCACTTCAGTTTACCCTGCTTTCATTTTTTACGTCAGCCAAACCTTAAAACCATTCCTGATTGAATCATAATCAGATAAGCAAATATTTTACATCCTTCAGGCTCCATCCGGCTCAGATTTTTGGTAAGAAATCTATTAACAGGTCAATCCCTTAATTTTGAATTATTTACTGCTTTATTCACAGGTAAAAATTTGAAATATTGGGGGTGAAAATTTATTTTTTGTGGGTAAACGTTTGTTTTTTGCGGGCGAATGAAATAAACCATTACATTTGCCGTTTATTCAGACAAACTCGAGTTTACTTATTGATCACTCACATGTTGTCATAAACTTAAAAAACAGAATCATGAAAAAATTATTGATTGCCATTCCCATACTGCTTGCGATGGGATGCACGAATTACAAACAACAGGCTCTTGACCTGCAAAAAGAAAAAGAGAATCTGCTGACTGCCCAGCAAAACATGAGCCATGAGGCCCAGTACAAGGACTCCACGATTAATTCATTCATCGCTTCGTTCGATGAGATTGAATCCAGCCTGGCCGAAATTTCCCAAAAGGAAAAAGCCATCAAGATGAGTGTGAACAATAACGAAGGCAATGCCGGCGCACATGCACAAATAAAAGAGCAACTGGCGGCCGTCAGGGAAATGATGGATCAGAACAAATCCAAACTGGCCACCCTTCATCGCCAGTTAAAAAACAACAAGGCCGAACTTTCCAAGTTTAAAAACCTGGTGGAGTCCCTGACTGCACAAACCCTTGCCAAAGACCAGGAAATTTCCACCCTGAATGAAAAGGTAAACACGCTGACTACTGAAAATACCCAGTTGCAGACCAACGTATCGAATTTAACTGCGATCAATTCCGCCAATGAAAAGGTGATTGCCGATAAAACAACCAAACTCAACACCGCTTACTTCGCCAAAGGAACCTACAAGGACCTGCACAGCAAACACGTGGTGGACAAAGAAGGCGGGTTACTGGGCATCGGCAAGGAAAAAGTGCTTCCTCCTGATTTCAACCGCGATGAATTCACGGCCATTGACATTACCAAAACCAGCAAAATTGAGATCGACAGCAAGTCGGCCGAAGTGGTCACCAACCATCCGACGGATTCCTATATCCTGAACAAAGGAACCGGCAAAACCATTTCCGAGCTGGTCATTACCAATCCCGAAAAATTCTGGGCTTCTTCCAAATACCTGGTGGTGCTGGTTAACAATTAATTCATGGGGGGTACCGGCATGTCACGAAAACGCATTATCCAAGACGTAAAGCCACAAAGAAAGAGGTGACGTGCCGGTTTTTAAAAAACACGAAAACCCTATTATAACATTTATTGTAAACGAAAAGCCTGCTGCATCAGCAGGCTTTTTTAATTTCAATCATTTTTTTCCTGATAAAAGGCATTGACCGGCAGGATGTTTTTTTCAGCCGGCTACAGGTTTGACCAGTTCCCGCATGCGGGCCAGGTGATGATCGTCATGTTCGGCAACAAAATAAGCCAGGTCCACGATACGCATATTTTGTTTAAGGCGGGGGTGCAGGGCGGTTCGTTCCTGCTGTTCCTCATTCATCCCGCGAATGGCGGCAACCAGGTTCATACGCTGTTCCCTGAACTTCGCAAGCAAATACCCGGTTTCCTTTTCCTGATGACCGGCCTGGTGTGTCTTCACATTGCTCATATCCGCGGCCGCCAATACCGGATCTCCCCCGGTAAAATTATAAACCCTGGTCATCCATAAGGATTCCAGGTCGCCCAGGTGTCCGATCTCTTCCTTCACCGACCAGCGGTTTGCCGGTTTGAACGACATCAATAACGGATCGGCCTGACGGATCAGCTCTTCCATTCTTGCCGGAGTACCCTGCAGCCTTTCCAACAGGCCAGGTAATAAACCCGTATCCATCAGGGAAGGAAAAATCCGGTCGAGCCAGGGCGTGTGCTTCATGGTACCTGAGGGTAAATTTAGGCGATATTTTTTGTTCCCCGCGAATTTTAATGCTGGCCTGCCTTTGGTCTTTTCCCGGAAACGGTAAAGAACTCCCCTGATACCGGATGGGGAAGGCGAATTTCAGTGATGTTCCTTTCCGGGAACTCCCTCAGCCCTTCCCGCCCCAGCCGTATGCACGGTATGCCTGCCTGAGACAGTGTTCCTGATTAAAATGCCGAACAGCTGAATCCAAATAGAGGTAATCCTCTGCATAAACATTTCCTTCCGAAGTCCTGCTTTCAGTCAGGTTACACCGTCCGTCGGGGCCACATCCGGTTCGATGAAAAAGAAAGAACCTTATGTAAAATACCGCACAAAGTCACCCAGACCGGTTTTATAATAATATAGTGTAATGATGGCGCCGGTCATGTTATAGGTGACAAATTACCTGCATGAAATTCAGCGCTGCAAAGGACGCAAAATAATATCTGATAAGTATACTAAACAGCCAAAAGAATGGGGCATAATTGTTTTTTCTTCTT
>CAYWHE010000027.1:0-27304 GCA_964458125.1 uncultured Flavobacteriaceae bacterium
CAAAAAACTGGGTTTTATAGGCTTTAATCGCTTCCAGCTTTTGTTGCATGTAACCCGAAATATTCACCAGGAAGGCTGGTGATACATAGCGGTCCTGTATATAATGAAGTACCAGTCTTGGCCTCCAGGGTTCCTGCTTCTTCCCTTTTTTATCCTGCGTCCGGATTTTTTCCAGTCCGGACAGGAAGCACGAGTCAGCCAGCAGCCGGGCCGCCCTGCCATGATCAGGATGCCGGTCGTTTTCAGCGGTACAAATCACTATTTCAGGATGGTAATCACGGATCACGCGGATCACTTCCAGCTGGTGTTGTTCATCATTTGAAAAAAAACCATCCTTAAACCCCAGGTTCACCCGGATTGGGATCTTCATGATAGCTGTTGCTGAGGCGGTTTCCTGGTCCCTGGTCCTGGCTGTACCGCGGGTTCCCAGTTCTCCCCGGGTCAGGTCAGCTATACCTACCAGGTCGCCGGCGGCGACATGCCTGATCAGCGTACCGCTGCAGCTGAGTTCCACATCGTCCGGGTGAGCTCCGAAAGCAAGAATATGAAGCTTATGCATGGGTTTATGATTAGATTTGCGAACAAAAATAGGTTTTTTACAGGCATACCCGTTAACGAAATGAACGCAATATCACCGGAAGAATCCGACAGGCGCTTCATGAACGAAGCGTTGAAGGAAGCGGCCATTGCCAGGTCCATGGAAGAAATTCCCATCGGGGCCGTCATTGTATGCGATGGCCGGGTTATTGCCAGGGGGCACAACATGACCCAGCGTTTGCAGGATGTTACGGCCCATGCCGAAATGATAGCACTGACATCGGCGGCCAACCACCTGAACTCCAAGTACCTTCCGGAATGCACCCTGTATGTGACCGTGGAACCCTGTATCATGTGTGCAGGCGCTGCAGCGTGGGCGCAAATCGGAAGGATTGTTTACGGTGCTGCAGATCCGAAAAAGGGATACCGCTCCTATCAGACCGGCGTGCTTCATCCCAAAACAAGTGTAACGCATGGCATACACGAAAAAGAATGCCGGGAACTGATGACGGAGTTTTTCAGAAGTAAAAGAGGCCGGCCGGGAGCAGCCTAGTGACTGACGGTTCTGCTTTCCTGCAGGCGTTCGCCGCTGATGGTAACGGAATACAAACCATGCTCAAGCCCGCTGACCGGAATCTCCACGGTGTGTGACCCAGGCTCAGTCTTCATCGAAAATAGCAGTCGCCCCAGTGCATCCTGAAGCCTGATCGACACATCCTCGTTCACGTGGAGGCGAAGGGTAAGCTGATCTGTAAAAGGATTAGGTGAGAGGGTAAACGATTCCGCGCGGTTTCCCGCTGATATCCCTACACTGGAAATATAAACCGAATCCGACATGGCCGTGCATCCTGTTATATCAGTTGTAAGGACCTTGTACCAGCCGTCCTGGGGTACGATGTAATTGATGAATATGGCACCGGGTATGGCCGTGCCACCGGTATACCACTGGTGATGCAGGGCCGGTGAAGCGGTCAATAAATAACCACTGGCGGTGATGACGGGTTTAACAGGGACAATCACGAGCATGGATGCGGTAATCGTCTGATCGCAGAAAGGTGTCGAGGCCTGCAGGATAACCTGGTGCATACCGGGAATCATGGTCTGGAATACGAACGTGTCCGCTGAGGTCTGGAAGAGAGAGTCGATATACCAGAACGATTGATGAGGGATTTTGCCGGTTTGTGTGATGATCAGCTGCTCACCTCCGCAGAGCATATTGGTAGTCGTACTGAAAGAGGCTATGCTGTCGCAATTGAACAACTCATTGGTAGTGGTGTTCGTTTCCACGGGAAGGTTGAAATCAAAATATACATGAGCCGTGTTTTTAATTATGGTTCCGGCAGGCAGACCGTGTACAGTACCGATGGAATAAGTCACAAATCCATGGCTGCGGGGTTCATTTACCGCACTGTCGGGGAGGTTGATGCCGTTAAAATGAAATTTCAGGATACAGGGTGAAAGGATTTCCCAACTGTAAGGATGGCTGGAGGCGCCCGCTTTGATGGTTAGCGGATCGAGGTAGGATGACAGGGTATCGGTAATGGTGATGTTGTATGCCGTATCGGTACCCGTGTTCTGGAAATTTATCGTGTATTTAAACTCCTCCTGTGTCATGGGCACGTAATGGGGAAGACCAAATCCTTCCGGATCTACGGCTTTTACATTGGGATCGTAGGACCCGGTTATTTCCACACGGGAGCTGTCGCTGTTATTGCCCGGTTCATAATCATAAAGGCCGTTGGTTACCGATGCGCTCATCCAGAGTTGCTGGCCAACAAGTGATGCCTGTGGTGGTAAGGCAAACCCAAAGCTGAGGTAAATTTTTTCCTGCCCGGCCAGGCTGTCGAACTGGAACAACAAATTCCCGGGACCGACCACCTGATAGGGAAAATTGCAGGACTGAAGGTTTGCAGTTGTGTCCAGGGATACGTATAAATAGAGGTAACGGGCCGTTTGGAAACTGAGGTTCTCCACCAATATGCCGCCCCCGGATGAATATCCGGGACAAGCATGGCCGAGTCCGGTTAAAACCGACAGGTCCACCTGATCGGTCAGGCTGTCGGGGAGCGGAAACGGACCCGCCGGAAATACCATGGAATGCTTTGATTCCGTGATGTTCAGGGCAACAGATGATGCTGAAGCAAAAATTATAAAAAGAAAAATCCAGCATAAAAAAAGCAGGGTTCCATACTTTTTCATGGGGCAGGGTTTGCATAAAGGTATGCTTTTTATTTTACCCGCCAAAAATATTTTTTAACCCCTGTATTTTTCAGTTCATACCGGGATCCGATAGTATAACACGTGGTGGTTTATGGAAAGAAAGGCGTTTCCTGTTGACGAGCGGCTGCCCTCAGGCCTGCTAATTAAAATCAGGATAAAGCAGGTACTTTTTACGTAGCAGTTTATAATTCTCCAGCGCCGGTTGCCAGCTGTGTTTGATTGCTTCCTCGCTGACCCCCGTTTTGATTTGCTGCTGAAGGGTGCTGTTTCCGGCAAGTTTATTGAAAAAGTCATTAAAAAAATGTTCCTTGTCAGGGGCTGACTCATAAAGCGATTTCAGCCAGAACAGGTAAAGGCCTTTGTAATCGCGGATGAACATTTCACTGAATTCACGCAGGCTGATTCCACGACAGGCAGTTCCTTCATAGGGCGGGTTCATGGCCGTGCCGGGTATGTCCTGCGGTGTAAAGGTGATGGATCCCTTTTCAAAACCCGGGTAACCGATAACCTGGAAAGGCTGATCCGTACCCCGGCCTACGCTGACTATGGTGCCTTCAAAAAAACAAAGGGAGGGATACAGGTAAACGGCAGGCATGCCGGGCAGGTTCGGGGAAGGGGCCACCGGAAGTTTGTAAAAACTGTTATGGTCGTAACCGGAAATTTTGATCACCTGCAACTTGCAGGGCAGGCTGTCCTTCAGCCACCGCTCCCCGTTCAGCATGCCCGCATATTCCCCGATTGTCAGCCCGTATACAACCGGAACAGGATTCAAGCCGACAAAGGAAATGAACGGTTTTTCCATGACCGGCCCGTCTACAAAAAAGCCGTTCGGGTTGGGCCTGTCGAGCACGATGCAGGGAATTTTTCGTTCTGCGCAGGCTTCCATCACGTATTGTAACGTAGCTATATACGTATAAAACCGAACGCCCACATCCTGGATGTCGAACAACACCACATCCACATCCTGCAGGTCTGCCTGTGAAGGTTTCAGTTTTTTACCATAAAGGGAAAGTACGGGCAGGTTTGTCTTTTTATCCGGTCCGTCGGCCACATGTTCCCCTGCACCGGCCTGTCCGCGGAACCCATGTTCGGGAGCAAATACTTTACGGATATTGACTTTTAAGGATAACAGGGAATCTACGAGATGGGTTTCCCGTATGGTGGAGGTCTGGTTGGCCACCACGGCCACACGTTTTCCCTGAAGTACGGGAAGGTAGGCGGACACTTGCCAGGCTCCGGGTTCAATACCAGGCGTATATTCCAGCGGATCCACCTGTGAAAACCCGGTAATTGAATTCACCAGCAGGCATAAAATTACCAGAAGCGAATTGAATTTCACCGGCATGCTCCTGAAACAATACTTATTTTATACAGCAAAAATTTACACCGGAAGGAGTGAATGGCCATGTGAAGTCGAATGATCATACCGGATACAAACCTACTGAATCATACGGTGAATGCAAACATTTTTGAAAGCCCCGGAATAAATATTATAGAGGTACGTATTGACTATTAAAAATATATTCACGTATTTTGTATGGCTGGTCTGAAAAATCAAAAGTTACAAACCGGCTCCCGCAGAACCGTTGCTTCCGATTGTCTGGGTTAAATCAGTCCCCTGTTTACCAGGCCATCATCTTTTTCTCTTTTAAACCAAACCATTATTCACATACTTAAAAAACCACCCAATGAAAACAAAACTAACAATTTTCCTGATGGGCTTCCTGTCCCTCAACTACTGGACCATGGCCCAAAACACCTTTCCCGCATCGGGAAGCGTTGGCATCGGAACCCTTTCACCGAATGCCTCCTCCATTCTGGACATCACCTCCACCACCAAAGGAGTACTGCTGCCCCGAATGACCAAGTCACAGCGGAATGCCATCGGCAACCCGGCAACGGGACTGCTGATATTCCAGACAGACAATACAAAAGGGCTGTATTATTACAGCGGATCGGACTGGCTCTCTGTAAATAATGTCAGGGGATTAAACAACAATTGTTTCATCGGGCTGAATGCCGGAGGAAATAATGCAGGCGGAATTGGCAATATCGCTCTTGGAAAAGCGGCCCTGAAAGACAATACCAACAGGATCGAAAATATAGCCATCGGTGATTCCTCCCAGAAATCAACCGGCGTAGGTTCTATCGGCAACCAGGCCTATTACAATACTTCCATCGGATCCAAATCGCTTCGTTTCAACACAACCGGTGCGCGTAACGCCACGCTGGGCGCCTACAGCCAGTATAACAACATTGCCGGAAACGATAATTCCGTCGTCGGATACCAGGCCATGTTCACCAATCAGTACGGAAACTTCTGTTCCGCGCTGGGCTACCAGTCCTTATTCAACAACCAGGCTACATACAATACCGCCGTGGGAAATCTGGCCGGATATAACCATGTATACGGTGAAAGCAATTCCTTTTTCGGCGACGGTGCCGACCAGTCGGGCTCGACAACCTATCAGAATTCCACGGCCATTGGGTGTGCCTCCACCATTACCGGTGACGGGCAGGTACGCATCGGCCAATCCATCATTGCCTCCATTGGCGGCTTTGCGGCCTGGAGCAACCTGAGTGACGGGCGTTATAAAAAAGATGTAAAGGAAAATGTTCCCGGTTTGGACTTCATCAATAAACTGAAACCCGTGACCTATCACCTCGATGTTACAGGACTTCAGCAATTCCTGCACGAGGACAGGATCAAGGCAGGCAGGAGCCCGGAATATGTAGCGGCCATAGAAAAGGCTACGGCTGAAAAGGAAAAGGTGGTGTTCACAGGATTCATTGCCCAGGAGGTTGAAAAAGCAGCATTGGAATCAGGCTATGATTTCAGCGGGGTGGACAAGCCGAAAAATGACCAAAGCCTGTATGCCTTGCGTTATGCTGAGTTTACCGTGCCCCTGGTGAAGGCGGTGCAGGAACTGGCGGCTGTTGACAAAACCAAAGAAGACAGGCTTGCCAGATTGGAAAAGGAAAACCAGGAATTACGCCAGGCGGTGAATGAGATGCAAAAGATACTGGAGGCCATGAATGCCAATCCCGCTCAGAAACAAGCCGCCGGAACAACATCTTCCTTCTCCATCGTTCCAAACCCCGCCGGCAACCAGACCGAGATACATTTCCGTTTAACCGGGGACAACCAGTCAGCCGGCAAAATGATCATCACCGATGCACGGGGTTCGGTGGTCCGTACGCTATCCACCGCCGGTAACACAACAGGTTCCTTATTGCTGCTCACGGAAGGCATGGCCTCCGGTCAGTACCAGGTACAATTCTGGAACGGCAACAGGCTGATCGAAACGCAGCAGCTGATGGTAAACCGCTGATCCTTTTTCAATGCTGTAAAGTCAACAGCCCATAGTGAAAATTTGTGACGGACAGGTCAGGAAAGATGGAACCCTTTTCTGACCTGTCCGTTTATGCCTCCCAATGGTGCGCGATCTTTCCAGCCCGGATTGTCAATGATCATTCAAATCATGGTCTGATGAAAAGGGTTTGGTATATGGTTCAGGTGATCACCGATTTTTTCAATCCCCGGAGGTAAGCCTCATCAAATTCAGCGCCAAGGCCAATATCAGCGGGAAGGGCGATGCGTCCCTGAGGACCATAGGTGATGCCGTGAATGACGGGATCTTCGGCAAACATCAGGGGTGTATCGAAATCGAAATAAAGAAAATCATCGCTTACCTGTGCCAGGTGTGCGGCGGCGGTGAAGCCCAGCCTGGATTCCAGAAACCCGCCCATCTGAAGCTGGATGCCGTGTTGGGCGGCAAGCCGTACGATCTTCAGCGCTTTAAAAATGCCGGACGATTTTCCCAGCTTCACGTTCAGCCGGTCACATGCATGCATGCTGAGCAGCCTCCGGGCATCGTGATGGTCCAGGCAGGATTCATCAGCCATAACGGGTATGGGACTTTTTGAACGGATGAGTGGTAGATCGACAAAGTTCCAGCGCGGTATGGGTTCTTCGCAATGCTGAATGTGAAAACCGCTGAGCCTGTTCAACAGGTCAATGGCTGTTGGCGTATCCCACCCCTGGTTGGCATCGATGCGGAGGGGAATCTCCATGCCCACCGCTTCCCGGATCCTGCGGATCCTTTCCAAATCGCTATTGGCATCACCGCCCAGTTTCACCTTGATGACCGTAAAGCCTTCCTCCCTTATTTTATGCGCATCGGAGGCCATTTTTTCCGGGGTGTTGAAACTCACCGTATAATCCGTGAACATGGGCTTAACACTCGTGGCGCCCAGGTACCGGTATAAAGGCTGCCCGGCATGCCTGGAAGCCAGGTCATACAGGGCCATATCGAATGCACTCTTCACGCTTGTATTGCCGTAGATCACGGTATCCAGGATGGAGGAGCATCGGGCGATATCCAGGGCGTTGGCGCCCAGCAGCGCCTTGCCGAGGTAATGGGCCACCGTGAAGCAGGTTTCCATGCTTTCCCCATGAATGGTCATAAAAGGACTGCACTCCCCGAAGCCGGAAAGACCGGACCGGGTATGAAGAACCACCAACAGGTTTTCCGCATGATCCAGACTGCCCAGGGAAATCACAAAAGGCTCGCGCAGGGCAATGCGTGACTGGTAAATTTCAACCCGGGAGATGATCATTTTTATGGCATTCAGGAAGAATTGTTTCCTCCATGGCTGTAAAAATAAAGGAATATTGGGAGAAGGTGCACACCCGGCCGTTTCTCATAAAAATGAAAACAGGCATTTTGGAAATCATTTTTTGTTCTGTAAAAAGATTAATTTTGATTCCCGGAAGGATTTAGGTGCAGGCCTGTAGTTCGGGTTGCAATGACTTTAAAGGGGGCGGGGAGCAAAGCAGCAATAATTTAACGCCATAAAAACCAGACCAAATTATGAATGACGCCTGGACGGAAAGATGGAATGACCGGTATAGCAAAGAGGAGTTTGCCTATGGCGAACAGCCTAACAATTATTTAAAAGAACAATTGTCGAAATTAAGTGCCGGTAAAATACTTTTTCCGGCGGAAGGTGAAGGACGGAATGCGGTTTTTGCAGCTAAAACGGGTTGGAAAGTTTCAGCCTTTGACATCAGTATGGAAGGAAAAAACAAGGCCTTAAAACTTGCCGAAATAAATCAGGTAATCATTGACTATCAGGTCGGGGAATTACGGACGCTCCATTACAGCAACCAACAATTTGATGCCATTGCGCTGATTTATGCCCACTTTCCGGCAGCAATTAAATCACATTACCACCGGACCATTGCGAATTATTTACGCAGGGGCGGAACAATTATTTTTGAAGCATTTAGTAAAAAACATATGGACTACCTGGCTAAAAATGAAAAAGTTGGTGGACCAAAAGATGAAGAGAGTTTGTTTTCCAAGGACGAAATAAATGCTGATTTTGCCGGTTATGAAATTATTGAATTGGAAGAAAAGGAGATCGAATTGAACGAAGGAATATATCATAATGGAAAAGGCTCAGTGATCAGATTTGTCGGCCGGAAAAATTAACCGGCAAATGAACCTATTGCGACACCAACAAAATAGTACGCTGACCATCAGGACTGTTCCCGCATCCTGTAAATTGGCCGGTGTTCTGCCGTATCGGCAGGAAACAGGGTTCGGAACGGTTTTATCCTGAATATAAAAATCAACCTCCATGACCACCCTTTCCTTATCCAGGACATATTACCTGGTCAGCGCCCTGATCATTCTGATGCTCTGTTTTGGTTTATTTTACCTGGATAAGGATACAAAAAGTATTGTAGATCTGTTTAAGCCGGGCAATTTAGTTGCCTTAATGCTTTATTTTTTCCCGGTCTGGCTGCTGTGCTTTATGTTATACAGCCTGTTCCGGTTAAAAAAACAAAAACATCGTGTGATAATGGCTTTGGGTATTGGCGTACCGGTAGGATTTGCCGCCGTAATTTTAGCATTGTCGTACCTGATGGGTCGATGGTAAGAAAATAGTTTTCCGGGGCTGACTGCTGACCGTTTAAATTGGTCAAAGATTTTGAATTTCCAGTATTTTCATTAGTTTTACCTGCCCCTTAAACCGGATCAAAATCATTCATGATGAAAAAAATCAATTTGCTGGTGGTATGCCTGTTCTTGTTAATAACAACTGATTCCATTGCCGACTTCTGGACGCAGAAAGCAACGTTTCCGGGAAGCGCCCGTGGACAGGCCGTTGGCGTTCATCTTGGAAATGATGGTTATGTTGGTTTTGGAAAGCATGCAGGTCAGTATTTCAACGACTGGTGGAAATACGACCGGGCCACCAATGCCTGGACCCAGTTGTCGGCCTTCCCGGGTGTGGCTCGTGCAGCGGCTTTTGCATTCGTGGTGGGCAACAATGTATTTGTGACCGGGGGCAGGAGTACCGCCGGTTTGCTGAAGGATGTCTGGATGTATAATCCCGGAAACAACGCCTGGCTTCAGAAAAACGATTTTCCGGGTACGGCAAAAGCAGGAGCCTGCGGGTTCGTGATCGGAAGCCGTGTCTACATGGGCGCCGGCATCAGTGATACCACGCCCGTTTATACCCAGGATTTCTGGAAATATTTCCCTCCCGGTGACACCTGGGTTCAGTTAAACAACCTGCCCGGTGCAGCCCGTTCCGAAGCGCTGGGCATGGCCTGTGATTCGGTTGGTTATTTCGGACTCGGCCTTTCTGCAGGAAATACACTGCTCGGTGACTTCTGGAAGTACGATACACTGACCGACGCCTGGGTAACGCAGGCAGCCTTTGCAGGAAACCCCCGTTTCTCCTTATCCCGCTTCAGCCTGTTCAACCAGGTATATACCGGGACCGGTTTTGATTCGGTTTCACTTTCCTCCCCCGCCGACTGGTGGCAGTTTGATCCTCCTTCCGGTCAATGGGCCGCCAAAACAGGCTGTACGGGCGGTGTGAAAGGGGACCTCGTCAGTTTTTCGATTTTTAACAAGGGTTACATGGGTATAGGACAACAGGATTCCCTCAGCTATACGGCGGATTTCTGGGAATATACCCCCGATTCCCTGGCCACATCGGTGCAGGATCTTCCGGCATCTGAAACGGATGAACCTGTACGGATTTTCCCAAACCCTGTCGTCGGCTCCTCCGTTCTTGAACTGAATCCCGGCATCGGCTTACAGGATTTATCGCTGTATTTCTTTGACAGCAATATGCGCCTTGTCCGGATCAAACCTGTTCACGACAATCAAACCTCACTGGCAAATATTTTCAACAAAAGCGGGAACTATTATTACGCGCTGATGCGAAAATCAACGCTCATAGCCTCCGGGCAATTCCTGGTGGAACACTGATGGTTCGGTTCCTGGCCCCCCTGAAACCGGAAGCGAAAATCAGAATTTAACTATTAAAGAGTACGCTTATCCTGCAATACGTAATGAAACAGATTTCTGGAAAGCGAAAGGTTTATAAAAAAGCAAGGGTATGAACCCCGGGGCAGGCGCTGGATCCCGACTCCGCTGAAGGCAGCGGGGTATTGAACCAATCCCGCTACGCTTCGCTCTCGGGATTCATTCGACTACGACTTTCACTTCGGACTTTGTCCTTGTAAAGGACGGTCGAACTGAATAAAATCCCCCGGTGATGAGCCAGGGGATTTTTTGTTGTCCGACCAGGTCTGATTTATCAATCAAGGCCTTACAAAGCAAAAGGCATTAAAAAGGGCTGATTTTCAGCCTTTTGAACGTTGTTTGACAATGAGGTTATAACCGACTGATTTACTGCAATTCAGACTACATTTAGACTAATTTTTTGGGGATTCAGACTATTTTATCAGCAGGTTGGCTGAAAGTTCAGAAATAAATTTAATTACAGTTCCCAAATATGGAACTTTTGCTTATATTTGTAAAGTGAGGGTTATCGCCAAAAAAACACTACGAGACTTTTGGGCCAAACATAAGGACTGTGAACAACAGCTGAAGTCATGGTACAAAGAAACCGAAGATGCTCAATGGAAGAGTCCCGGTGACATTAAAATCGAATATCCCTCTGCAAACATCCTCGAGGACAACAGGGTTGTCTTCAACATTAAAGGCAATAAATATCGTTTGGTGGTCAGAATAAATCACTCCTATAAAATAGTGTGGATTCGTTTCGTAGGAACTCATTCAGATTATGACAAAATCAATGCAAATAAAATTTAAACAGATGAAATGGAAAGTTATTAAAACAGAGAAAGAGTATCATGCTGCGATAAACCGACTGGAAGAAATTTTTGATGCAAAAAAAGGTTCCAAAAATGGGGATGAGTTGGAGTTGCTTGCTCTTCTAATTGACAATTACGAAAGGGAAAAAATTTCAATTGATCTTCCTGATCCAATTGAAGCCATAAAATTCAGAATGGAACAACTCGGGTATAATCAAAAAGATTTAACTGAAGTGATTGGGCTCAAAAGCCGGGTCAGTGAAATCTTAAACAGAAAGAGAAAACTTACTCTGGATATGATCCGGAAATTGCATGAGACACTAGGTATTCCGACGGAAGTTTTAGTAAGAGAGTATTGAAAACGGTTTTCTTTATTACGTAAAATTCGAAAGGCTATTATTTCAGGCACAGTCATAAAGCGTGAAGCCCTGATGCGTTCAACATCAGGGCTTCTCTTCTTCAGGAGTTGTCCGACCAGGATTCGAACCTGGAAAGGCAGAACCAAAATCTGCAGTGTTACCGTTACACCATCGGACAGTGAAATGCGATTTAGTAAACCACGCGCGCATTTTCAACGGAGCGCAAAAGTAAAACTTTTAAAGAAATAATTGGCATATCGCTTAAAAAAAACTGCACTGCCGGCAACATCCCGGAAAATTCAGCGGTCCTGAAACGACCAACGCTGCCGGCTACTCTGCAGCCCTGATGGGATGCTTATTTCCGTGCAATCAGGTAAATGTCAAGCGCCTCATCCAGGTTCTGCCCATCCAGGAAAAAATCCCTGGTGGATATATCAATGGTTTGGGTGACTTTTTCTTTGAGTTTATTGCGCATCAGGCTGGTTACCAGGTTATACGGTGCGGTTAACCAGGAGGCGGGCAGGTGTTTATGCAAACCCAGGACATCCCATTTCAGAATCATCCGGACAAACCGGCCGTTTTCCTCGTAGTATTGGTTCACCTTTTCATTGCCTTTCAGTCCTTTCAGGTCAAAGCCGGAGGGCAGGCCTTCCACTTCCTGCTTCATCTCATCAAACGTGTATTCGTGTACATGAAAGGGATTTCGGGCCAGGGATTTTTTACTATTCGGTGTGCTGACAAGCAGGACCCCTCCTGGTTTCAATACCCGCATGCATTCCTTTAGAAAGTCTTTCCGCTTCTCGATGTGCTCGATAAACTGAAAGGCGGTAACTACGTCATAGGAGGCATCAGCAACAGGCAATGGAGGTACCGCGCCCTGCCTGAAATTGAGATTGGGAATATCCCGGTAACGGGTTTTATTTTCTTCCACCGTCTGCTGATCGTAATCCACCCCGGTTATTTCAGCTGCATCAGCAGCCATCAGGGATGTTCCGTAAGCAAGTCCGCATCCCACATCAAGTACCTTTTTTCCCCTGATGTAGGGTACGGCAAATTCATAGGCAAACTGGCAACGCTGGTAGGTTACGTTATTGGAATCGTCATGATGGGCCCGTTCGTGTGATGACATGGTTTTAAATCAGGATGCCAAAGATACAAAGTTTGGAAGGTTTTAAAAGTTCCCCGTCTGTGGCAGACGATCCCGCCGGGATTAACTCCGCTAATCCCGGTATACTCAGATTTGCAATACAAATTGAAACGATCCTTTTCCTTCAAGTTCAAACGAACCCTTATTGACCCTTAACTTATTATTAACCAATTATTTAAAATATTACTCCGAAATTCACGATAATTTATATCTTCGCGGGCTATTCCATTATCATATATGAATCCTTATCAAAAGATAAACAACATTGCAGGTTGGATCATTTTTGCGATTGCTGCTTTCGTCTATACTTCCACGATAGAGCCAACGGGAAGTTTTTGGGATTGCGGGGAATTTATCGCCACGGCCAACAAGCTGCAGGTGGGGCATCCTCCCGGAGCTCCACTGTTCCTGATGTTGAGCCGGATCATGATTCTGTTTGCCGGGGATGATGTGAAAAGCAAGGCCGTCATGGTGAATATCATGTCGGCATTGATGAGCGCCTTTACGATCCTCTTCCTGTTCTGGACCATCACGGCATTGGCAAAAAAAATATTCATGAAAGCCAGGGAGGCTGTCACCACCGACCAGATTATTTCCGTTATCGGTTGCGGTGCCGTTGGCGCATTGGCCTACACGTTTAGTGATTCCTTCTGGTTCTCGGCCGTGGAAGGGGAAGTATATGCCTCTTCGGCCTTCTTTACGGCCATTGTATTCTGGAGCATCTTTAAATGGGAAGGTGTAGCCGATGAACGTCATGGCGTACGCTGGATCGTTCTGATCGCATACCTGATGGGACTTTCCATTGGTGTCCACCTGCTCAACCTGCTTTGTATACCGGCCCTGGCTTTTGTTTATTATTTCCGCAAGCATAAGCCCACCACCATGGGCATCATCAAGACCTCGGTGGTATCGGTTCTGTTGCTAGGCTTTATCCAGTTTGGCGTCATCGGCGGATTTGTCAACATCGGGTCGAAATTCGAATTGTTGTTTGTGAATGGCATGGGCATGCCTTTCTGGAGCGGCTTTTTATTTTACTGCCTGATTGTGTCTGGACTGATCGTTTACGGGTTGTTCTATACGAGGAAGAACAACAAACCCCTCCTCAATACGGTCATTCTCAGTTTTACCTTCATCCTGATCGGGTATTCATCCTATGCGCAAATTGTGATCCGCGCCAATGCCGATCCGCCCATGGATGAAAACAACCCGGAAAATCCCTTCAGCCTGCTCAGCTACCTGAACCGGGACCAGTATGGAGATTTCCCTATTCTGTACGGACAGTATTACAATGCCCGTGTCGTGGATCAGAAGGAAGGAGCCATGAGTTATGCCCAGTTGAACGGGAAATATGTTGAAACGGGCAGGAAGATTATTCCCGTTTACGATCCTAAGGCCTGCACCTTATTACCCCGCATGTGGAGCAGCCAGGAAAATCATATCCAGGCCTATAAAGAATGGTCTGGAGTGAAGGGCGATGCCATTCCCACCTTTGCGCAGAACATCAGTTTTTTATGGAAATACCAGTTGGGACACATGTACTGGCGGTATTTCATGTGGAATTTTGTAGGCCGTCAGAACGACAAACAGGGACATGGTGGCATCCTCAACGGAAACTGGATCAGCGGCTTCCCCGGCATAGACGCCATTCGACTGGGACCACAGGATAAGCTTCCCAAAAGCATGACCAGCAACAAGGGTATGAATAAATTCTATTTCCTGCCGCTCATTCTGGGACTTGCAGGCATGGTGTACCATTTTAAGAAAAATAAATTATACGCCTGGGTGGTGCTGCTGCTCTTCTTCTTCACCGGAGTGGCCATTATCATGTACCTGAACGGCCCTCCTTTCCAGCCCCGTGAAAGGGATTACGCCTATGCCGGATCCTTTTATGCCTTTGCCATGTGGATCGGCCTCGGCACGGGCATGCTGATCGATTTCCTGAAAAAGAAGATGAATCCTGCCGTTGGCGCATCCCTGGCAACGGTCATCTGCATGGGAGTACCGGTCCTGATGGCCAAAGACGGATGGAACGACCATGACCGGTCTCATCGCTATACGCCGCGCGATTTTGCCTTTGATTACCTGAATTCATGCGCCCCGAATGCCATCCTGTTTACCAACGGGGATAACGATACGTTCCCCCTCTGGTATGCCCAGGAGGTGGAGGGCATCCGTACCGACGTGCGGGTGGTGAACCTGAGCCTGCTGAATACGGACTGGTACATCGAACAGATGAAACGCAAGGCGTACGATTCCGACCCTGTTCCCTTTACCTGGAAATACAGCCAGTACATTCAGGGCACCAGGGATTATGTTCCATTTTACGACAGGGGTTTACAGGTCTCCACCGAACTGAAAGACGTGGTTGATTTCATGGGCAGCGACAGCCCGGACGCGAAGGCCCGCACACAGGGTGGAAATGAAATCAATTATTTTCCCACCAAAAAATTCAAGATCACCATCGATAAAAATGCCGTACTGAAATCCGGAACCGTACCCGCTTCAAAAGCCGACCAGATTGTTCCGGTGATGGAATGGGAAATCGATAAAAATTACCTGATGAAGGCTGATATGATGATCCTGAACCTGCTGGCGTATAACAACTGGAAGCGCCCGGTTTATTTTGCGGTAACCGTTGGCAACGACAGCTACCTGAACATGGAGGATTATTTCCAGCTGGAAGGACTGGCCTACCGGATTGTGCCGGTCAAGGCGCCCAGAACACCGGACGGGCAGATAGGTTCGGTTAACACCGGTGACATGTATAACAACATGGTCAATAAGTTTGTATGGGGAAACATGAATGATTCGCGTGTTTACCTGGATCAGAATAACCTGAACATGACCATGAATTTCCGCAATAATTTCGCCAGGCTTGCCGAAAACCTGATGAATGAAGGCAAGAAGGATTCGGCTGTGAAGGCCCTCGATCATTGCATGGAGGTGATGCCGGACCATACGGTTCCCTACAACATCATGATGCTTCGCATTGCCGATTTGTATTACCGGGCCGGTTCGCCCGAAACGCCATTGGATTCCGCTGCCCTGGCTAACACGATGGGTGATCCGGAACAAAAAGGCAAATGGAAACAGGAGCAGACCGACAAAGCCAACGCCATTGTGAAGCGCCTGGCCGACATCTACGAAGACGACCTGAATTATTACCTGTCCTTAAAGGGTACCGAATACGTGAAAGGGGTCGACCGGGAAATGAACCAGGGCATGGCGGTGATGCAGGAGCTGAAACGCATGGCTGCTTCCGCGAGTCAGAAGCCCGTTGCCGATGACCTGGAAAAACGGTTCAAGGCGCTGGAGCCCCGGTTTTACGGGAAATAAGCTGATCCATAACAACAGGAGGCTGCATGAAAATGCGGCCTCCTGCCGGTTTAAGTAAGAAATGAAAATCACTTCTCCTCCTGTTTTATACCGGCTTTTTTTTCCGGAGCTGACCTGGAAAATGCCCGGCGGGGAGAAAATACTGTACCTGACTTTTGATGACGGACCCATCCCGGAAGTAACGCCATGGGTATGCGAAGAACTGGACAAATACAAAGCCAAAGCCACTTTTTTCTGCATCGGGGAAAACATCAGCAGGCACCCGGAAATCTATCAGCAGGTGCTGGCAGCGGGGCACCAGACCGGCAACCACACGTATCATCACCTGAACGGATGGAAGGTTACCGATGAAGAATACCTGGAGGACATCAGGCTGACCACCACTTATTGTGCGTCTTCCCTTTTCCGTCCGCCATACGGGAGGATCAAAAAAAGCCAGTCTAAGAAATTGACGAAGCAATACCGGATCACCATGTGGGACGTGCTCAGCTATGATTTTGATGCCGGAACTACCCCCGAATCCTGCCTCCGGTATGTGACGGAACAGGCCGGCCCCGGAAGCATCGTGGTGTTTCACGACAGCCTGAAGGCCGAAAAAAACCTCCGCTTCGCATTACCCGGCGTATTGGAGCATTTTTCTTCTGAAGGCTACCGTTTTGAAAGTATAACAGGTTGACACAGGGCGGGTGCAGTTGACTGTCACAGCAGTTTCTCAGAACCAAATACGCTGAAAAACTCCCTGCTGCCGAAATCCCGTCTCATAACACTCCGCTACTGACAAGGGCGATATTCATACCTTTGTGAAACCATTTCAGCCATTGCCATGAATTACCTTGCCCATATTTTTCTTTCCGGATCTGATCCGGAGATTATGACAGGTAATTTTATCGGTGATCATGTGAAAGGAAGGAATTACACCGGATACACGGACGGTATGATCCGGGGTATTGAATTACACCGCGCCATCGATCATTTTACAGACACCCACCCGGTGGTGGAAGACAGCAAAGCCCGTCTCCGGCCATACTTCCGCAAGTACGCACCGGTGGTCTCCGACGTGTTTTACGATCATTTCCTGGCTTCCGGCTGGACAACCTATGCCGGCACTAACCTTCATGACTATACGCAGTTTGTCTATGCCACCATCCGGGAGCGGCAACACCTGTTGCCGGAAAAGGCCCGCAGGATGTTCGGCTACATGGAAAAACAAAACTGGCTGGTTCATTATGCCGGCATACCGGGCATCCACCGGGCATTCAGCGGTATGGCCCGCAGGGCTTCCTTTGATTCCGGGATGGAAAAAGCAGCCGGTCACCTCGAACAATTTTACGAAGATTATCAACATGAATTTGAGCTCTTTTTCCCCGAGCTGCAGGAATTTTGCCTGCGCTTTTAAGATTTCTCAAAAGGCTACCCTCCTGTTATAAACCTGGATGAAGGGTAAAAACAAACCCGGAATGGCAGGAAGATAAAAAAAGCGACCTTGCGGTGTTTCTGAAGGCAATCAGTCCATACTCGCTTTCACGAACTTCTTCACTTTACTCTCGCCTTCCACCTCCACGTAAAAAATATACACCCCCCGGTAAAGCCCGGTCACGCTGATTTTTTTCTTCAGTTCATAAATAAACCCAAGGCTCTCTTCAAATTTTATATGGCCGTATATGTCAAAAACAGCGTAGTATACTGCGCTTTGCTTTTTCAGGTAAATGCCAAAATCTATATCCTGGTCAACCAGGGTGGGTGTAATATCGAAATCAAACACCCCGCAATTCCCGTCACGGAAAGACGTATAGAGGTTGAGGCCGCCCTGGTAATAGGCCGCACATTCATTCCGGTAAACCAGGCCATCGCAACCGCATTTGGGTTCGTAGGGATCCGTGCAGATGTAATAGGGGTTTCGGCGATTGGTGTCGATACAATCAGTTTGGGCAAAAAGAGTCCCGGGTGAGCAACCCAGGCAAAAAAACCAAAGCAGGAAAAGTGTATTTTTTTTCATCCGGATATTCGTTTATCCATTACAAAGATAAGGAATATACGTGCCATACGCTATGACTATTGTCAACTGCTGAGTTTGGCCAGCAGGTATTCCCGGTTCAGCCTGGCAATGTTGGAAACGGAGATTTCCTTGGGGCATTCCGCTTCGCAGGCGCTGGTGTTGGTGCAGTTTCCGAAACCGGCCTCATCCATGGCCTGTACCATGTTCAGCACCCGGCGGGAGCGTTCTGCTTTTCCCTGGGGAAGCAATGCGTACTGCGAAACCTTGGCGGAAACAAACAACATGGCGCTGCTGTTTTTACAGGCCGCCACACATGCACCGCAACCGATGCAGGCGGCCGACAAGAAGGCTTCATCGGCATTTTCCTTTGGCACCGGTATGGCATTTGCATCGGGTACCGAACCGGTATTCACGGATACAAATCCGCCGGCCTGCTGCACCTTTTCAAAAGCGTTACGGTCCACCACCAGGTCGCGTAAAACCGGAAATGCAGCAGCACGCCAGGGTTCTATAACGATGGTTTCGCCATCTTTAAACGAACGCATGTGCAGCTGACAGGTGGTAACCCCTTTCAACGGGCCATGCGCCCTGCCGTTGATCATCATGCCGCAGGTACCGCAAATGCCCTCGCGGCAGTCGTGATCAAATGCAATCGGGTCGCGGCCCGACTTGATAAGGTCCTCGTTGACCGTATCAAGCATCTCGAGAAAGGACATGTCGGTGGAAATATTCCTGGCTTCATACAATTCAAATGCACCGGAGGACTTGCTGCTTTTCTGGCGCCACACTTTAAGTTTAAGATTCATAACGGACTTTTTTCATCCCTTGCGGGATCCATTTCATATTATTTGTAACTGCGCTGGGATGGTTTGACAAACTCGTAATTCAGTTCTTCCTTATGCATGGCATGCGGATTTCCTTCCCCTTTAAATTCCCAGGCGGATACATAAGTGTATTTTTCATCATCACGCAGGGCTTCACCTTCCGGGGTCTGGTATTCCTCGCGGAAGTGTCCTCCGCAGCTTTCGTTCCGCATCAGGGCATCCTGCATCATCAGTTCGCCCAGTTCCAGGAAATCGGCTGTACGTCCTGCCTTCTCCAGGTTCTGGTTAAGCTCCTGGTCGCTTCCCGGCACCACGAGGTTCCGCCAGAATTCTTCACGCAGGGACCGGATTTTTTCAATGCCCTGCTGCAACCCGTCTGCGGTTCGCGCCATACCGCAGTGGTTCCACATGATCAGGCCGAGCTCTTTCTGAAAATCATGAACGGTTTTCTTTCCCTTCATGCTGAGCAGTTTCTTAATCCTGTCCTGTACAGCCTTTTCAGCCTCTTCAAATTCAGGGCTGTCCGCTGAAACGGGCTTTCGTTCCACATCGGCCAGGTAATCGCCAATGGTATACGGAATCACAAAATACCCATCGGCAAGTCCCTGCATGAGTGCGCTGGCCCCGAGCCGGTTGGCGCCATGATCGCTGAAGTTGGCTTCACCACAGGCATACAAGCCGGGAATAGTGGTCATCAGGTTGTAATCCACCCAAAGTCCGCCCATGGTATAGTGAACGGCAGGGTAAATTCGCATCGGGGTGGTGTAGGGATTTTCACCGGTGATCTGCTTATACATGTCAAACAGGTTTCCGTAACGCGAGGCCACGGCCGGCTGTCCGAGCCTGTTGATGGCATCGGCAAAGTCGAGGTAAACGGCCAGGCCGCTCGTGCCCACGCCACGTCCTTCATCGCAGGCTTCCTTGGCGGCCCTGGAGGCGATGTCGCGGGGAACCAGGTTTCCGAAAGATGGATATTTTCTTTCGAGGTAATAATCCCGTTCCGACTCCGGTATGTCTTCCGGCTTTCGTTTATCACCCTGTGCTTTGGGCACCCAAACCCGTCCGTCATTCCTCAGGCTTTCGCTCATCAGGGTAAGTTTGCTCTGGTGATCACCCGTGACGGGAATGCAGGTAGGATGGATCTGCGTGAAACAGGGATTGCCGAAAAATGCTCCTTTTTTATACGCCCTCCAGATGGCCGTAGCGTTTGAACCACGGGCATAGGTGGTCAGGTAAAATACATTTCCGTAACCGCCAGTGCACAACAATACGGCATGTCCGCTGTGCCGCTCAATTTTACCGGTAACCATATCCCTGGCGATGATGCCCCGGGCATGCCCGTTGACCAGCACCACATCCAGCATTTCATGCCTCGTGTAACTTTGGACCTGGCCGGTCGCAATCTGCCTGTTCATGGCGCTGTAAGCACCCAGCAGTAATTGCTGTCCCGTTTGTCCCTTGGCATAAAACGTACGGCTCACCTGCGCCCCGCCAAAGGAGCGGTTGTCCAGTAATCCGCCGTACTCGCGGGCAAAGGGTACGCCCTGCCCCACGCACTGATCGATGATGTTGACGCTGACCTGGGCCAGCCGGTATACATTGGCTTCCCGTGCCCGGTAATCACCGCCTTTAATGGTATCGTAAAACAGGCGATACACGCTGTCACCGTCATTGCGGTAATTCTTGGCCGCATTGATGCCTCCCTGTGCCGCAATGCTGTGCGCTCTTCTCGGACTGTCCTGGAAGCAGAAGGTTTTTACATTATACCCCAGTTCGGCCAGGGAAGCCGCTGCCGATGCACCGGCCAGGCCCGTTCCCACCACGATGATATCGTACTTCCTTTTATTGGACGGGTTCACCAGTTTCAGGTTGAACTTATGCTTATCCCACTTTTCGGCAAGGGGCCCGGCAGGGATTTTGGAGTTTAATAAGGACATAACTAAAAGGATTGTTTCGGATTATTCGATGATTTTGAAATACAACACCACGGGCATGGCGGCAAATACAAGGGGAACGAGAATGGAAAAAGCAATTCCAATTTTTTCTATGAGTGGCGTGTAGGTATGATGCATGATGCCGAGGGTGCGAAAGGCCGACTGAAAGCCATGCAACAGGTGGTAACCGAGGGAAAACATGGCCAGGATATACATGATGACCACAATCGGATTGGCGAACACTTCCTTCATTTCATTGAAAAGGGTTTCCCTGCCGCTGGTGATTTCATCCGTGAACCGGCTCACCACCCAGAACTGACGGAGATGAATGATCAGGAAGATCAGGATCAGCGTTCCCAGTAATCCCATCCACCTCGAATACCATTTACTGTTGGCATGGGCGTTATCGACTGCATAATTCACCGTACGGGCCCTGTTGTTTTTCAGGGTCATGCTCAGCGCCTGGAGAATATGCCAGATGATGCCCAGGAACAGCACCACCTCCATGGTGCGGATCAGGATGTTGGCGCCCATGAATTCGGCCGCTTCGTTAAACAATTTTCCTCCATCATTCAGGAAGATGAGGGCATTCACACTGCAATGCACCACCAGGAACGAAATCAAAAACAAGCCGGTGAGGCCCATGATGATTTTACTTCCGATGGATGAGTTAAGAAATCCGGTTGAAACAGCCATACGCTTGAGAGATATTAAAAAAAACAAATAAACTTCATTCAGATGGGGCAAATTTACTTCTTGGGTTGTTCATATCAAACATTCCTTCTAATTAAGATGGAATTAATACGGATAACCGTCTTCCGTTTTCAAACACCGGTGAAAATTGTTAATTTTCCGGATTTTTTGAGTTGCATTGTACCGGATAAGCTACATTTGGGACATTCATTGGAACAGGACCGAATCCTGTTTCCAACCCTTATTTTTTTATCTTGCAGCGTGAACTCTTCGCCGCTTGTGGCGGGACAGCTCGTTCCGGTACCGGTTAAACCTATCCCATCACCTGTCGTCATACCTGCCTCAAAAAAAATCCATGGACCAAAAACCTCTCACACTCCTGCTTCTTTCCTTCACTTTATTTTTACAGGTAACCGCACAAAACCTCCCCGATGAATGGCGTATTTCGCCGGACGGAAAACAATTGCTGATAGGGGAAATGCCGAATACCGGGCTGTATGATCAGACCATCGTTAAAAGTCTGTACCTGAATTTCTCCCAGCCGAATTACTGGACACTTCTTCAACAGAATTACAATTCGCATACCGACCTTCCGGCTTCCCTGACCGTGGACGGCATCCTGTACGACAGTGTCGGGGTTCGTTTCAAGGGTCAGACGTCCTATTCACAGACGATGAATTCGCAGAAAAAATCATTCAATATCACCATGGATTATGCCATTTCCGGGCAGGATCTGATGGGTTACGAGACGCTGAACCTGAACAACTGCTTCCAGGATGAGTCCTTCCTGCGTGAAACATTTTACCTGCATTCCATTAAAAAATATATCCCGGCTGCCAAATCAGCCTATGTCAAACTGTATATCAATGGCGCCAACTGGGGCGTGTATCCCAATGTTCAGCAACTCAACAAGGACTATTATAAGGAATGGTTCCTGAGCAATGACGGCACCAACATCAGGGCCGATAAACCTCCGGGTAGTCCGGGCGGTCCCGGCGGATGGGGCGATGGCACCGCTGCCCTCAATTATAACGGTCCCGATTCAAGCGATTATAAACCTTATTACACCCTAAAAAACACCAATAAACCCGATCCCTGGAGCGACCTCATCAGCACCTGTGATGTACTCAACAATACGCCAGTGTCCTCACTTTCTTCTTCCCTGCCTGCCGTGCTGGACGTAGACCGCACGCTCTGGTTCCTGGCCAGCGAGGTGCTGTTCTCCGATGACGACAGTTACATCTATAAAGGTAAGATGGACTATTATATATACTGGGAACCGGAAACGGGCCGCATCACTCCCCAGGAATTTGACGGGAACAGCGTGATGGACCCGCAACACCAGAACTGGAGCGCATTTTACAATGAAACCAACGCCAACTATCCCCTGATGAATAAACTTTTTGCCGTTCCTCAGTACCGGCAGCGATACCTGGCCCATTTGCGTACGATGATCAGCGAGGTTTTTGATACGGCCGGCGCCAATGCCATCATCAACGGATATAAGGCTCAGATTGATACGATGGTGCAGAACGACCCCAAGAAGTTATATACCTATACCCAGTTTCAGTCGGAAGTAAACGTGCTTAAAAATTTTATTTCCATCCGGAAAAATTTACTCAACTCCAATGCAGAAGTGGCCCAGGTGGCGCCGGTCATTACCAATACCGCTTATTACACTTCCGGCAATGCCTGGACGCCACCGGTCAGCCTGCAGGATGCCACGGTCCGGGCCAGCGCCACCTCACCTTCAGGTATTTTTGAAATGAACCTGTATTATGCCAATGGCCTGGTCGGGAATTTCACGAAAATACCTATGTTCGATGACGGAGCGCATGACGATGGGGCCGCTGCCGATGGCATTTACGGAGCTACGATTCCAGGGCAACCCGCCGGCGATTATGTCCGGTTTTACGTGGAATCATCCTCGAATAATACGGCCAAATCAGTGCGTTACGATCCGCCCGGTGCCGAACACAATGTATATGTCTATATTGTTGCTCCTGCCATTTCATCCGATACGGTTGTGGTGATCAATGAAATCATGGCTTCCAACTCATCAACGGCCATGGATAATGCCGGTGACTATGATGACTGGATCGAATTATACAACAACGGAACACAGCCGGCAGACCTGAGCGGGTACATCCTGACGGACAACCCGGCTTCCATCAACAAATGGACTATCCCCCCCGGAACCATTCTGGCGCCGAATGATTACCTGATCATCTGGGCCGATGAAGACAGCAGCCAGGGACCTCTTCATGCCAATTTCAAGTTATCGGCCTCCGGCGAATCTCTCATGCTCCTGGATGCCGGTGAAGCCCTGGTGGACTCCGTCAGCTGGGGACAACAGGTGACCGATTACGGCTATGCACGCATGCCTAACGGTACGGGAAATTTTGTCATCCAGTTACCGACCTATTCGGCCAACAATAATGCAACCGGGATTTCGGAAACTTCCGCGGCCGAAAAACAACTGGTCGTGTATCCCAACCCGGTTTCGGAGGAACTGACCATCAGCACCGGTGGAAATGAAACCCTGCAGGTTTCCGTTTACAATGCACAGGGTCAGCGTTTGCTGGAACATGAGCTGCACCGCACCGCCAAAATCAAAACGGATGGCTGGCAACCGGGCATCTATGTGATTAAAGGCGGGGCCAGGGTTGTCAGGGTGGTTAAACTCTGAGACAAAACCCGAAAGCCGGAGTGTTGATTCCCGCTTCATAAACGGTATCTTTTAGAAAAAAGCAGGAAGCACATGCCTGCTTTTTTTCAGTTTTCATGTGTATGAATTCCACCGCTTCAGGAAGTGGAAAATTTATAGCCAGGATAAACGTTGCGGCCGGCGGGGAATCATCCACACACGAGAAAAAACCATGACAGGCTGGGGAATGGTACGGCTGCCGGTTAAACGGATCAACTGTGGCATCCATTAATTATCATTACCGAAAAAAACCGCGTGAAAGCAATCCGCCCTGCCTGCTAAACGGCTGCAGGAAGTGGCATCCGGGAGCCTATCCGCAGAACCCTTCCGGCAGATGACCAGGAAATGATGATCCGGCAATACATTTTTTTTTAAATTTACCCCGTCAACAACCTTTACCGCTATGAAGTACACCCCGATACCCGCCAGGCTCTTCACCGAGAACCGCAAACGCTTCACCGCCAGGCTGAAACCGAAATCCATGGCCATTTTTAATGCCAATGATGAAATGCCGATGAGCGGCGACATGACTTTTCCATTTCACCAGAATGCGGATTTGTTCTGGCTGACCGGCATTGACCAGGAGCAAACCATCCTGGTGCTTTTTCCGGACGCACCGCTTCCCGTTTACCGGGAAATTTTATTCCTCCGGCAAACCAATGAAAAGATCGCCATCTGGGAAGGGCATAAATACACAAAAGAAGAAGCGACTGCAGCTTCCGGGATCAAAACCGTTTACTGGCTGGACGAGTTTGCCAGCATCGTTCCCATACTGATGCATCATGCCGAAAACTGCTACCTGAACACCAATGAAAATGACAGGGCCGTTATCGAAGTGCCATACCGGGATCTTCGTTTTGCGCAATCCTGGAAAGATCGTTTTCCCCTGCACCGGTTTGAACGCTCGGCTCCTATTCTCCGCGACCTGCGTTCGGTGAAACTACCGGAAGAAATCAAGCTCCTCCAGACAGCCTGTGCTATCACGGAGAAGGCCTTCAGGAGGGTACTTGGTTTTGTCAAGCCCGGTGTGACGGAATATGAAATCGAAGCCGAGATCATCCATGAGTTTATCCGCAACCGGGCTACCGGTCACGCCTACAACCCCATTATTGCCTCCGGTTACAATGCCTGCGTGCTGCACTACAACGACAACAACCAGGTTTGCCAGGAAGGGGAAGTGATCCTGATGGATTTCGGAGCCGAGTATGGTCACTATGCCGCCGACCTCACGCGCTCCATACCCGTGTCCGGTAAATTCACCAAACGTCAGAAGAACGTATATAACGCTGTGCTCCGCGTGATGAAGGCTGCATCGAAAATGCTGGTGCCAGGCAACACGATTGAAAAATACCATGCCGAAGTGGGCCAGTGTATGGAGGAAGAACTGATCGGCCTTCGCCTCCTCACGCGGGCCGCTGTGAAAAAACAGAACCCCGATGCGCCCCTGTATAAAAAATATTTCATGCACGGCACCTCCCATTTTCTCGGCATTGATGTACATGATTTCGGAAACCGTTACCAGCCCATGAAAGCGGGCATGGTATTCACCTGTGAGCCGGGTATTTATATTCCGGAAGAAAAACTGGGTATCCGCATCGAAAACGATATCCTCATCACGGCAAAGGGTCAGCAGGACCTGATGGCCCATATTCCCATTGAGGCGGATGAAATTGAGAAACTGATGAAATGATTCTCCCTCCAACGGTTGAAATTCAGCCGGTGAGGCTACCTGCCTTTTTCCCATTCATGATTCCTTCCTCTTAATGCCAGCCCCTTGACCGGTATCGAATCAAATAGCTACAAACTTTTCGCAAACCGGTATGGAATTTTTATTGCTGCCCTGTTCATCTTTCTTTCCCGTCTTCCTTTTCTGGAGGCCGGTTACGGGTCGGAAGAAGACGCCATGGGAATGGCGCTTACCGCCCGGAACATTTCACAAAGCGGCATCTACGAATATTCACGTCTTCCCGGGCATCCCGTCCCAGAATTGCTGTATGCGTTTATTTACGGATCCGGACCGTGGGGATTCAACCTGCTGACGGCCGTCATTTCCAGCCTGGGCATCCTGTTCTTTATGCTGGCCCTGCGGCAAGCGAACCTGAGGCATGCCGTGCCGGCTGGACTGGCTCTGGCCTTTACGCCGGTGGTGTACATCGCGTCCACCAATGTCATGGACTATACCTGGGCCATGGCATTTATCCTGTTGTCATTTTATTGGCTGATCAACCGGAAATTCGCAGCGGCCGGACTGGCGCTGGGCCTGGCAACAGGATGCCGCATCACTTCGGGAGGCATGCTCCTTCCTTTCCTCTTTTTATGCATGGCTGAAGAACCCGGAAAATGGCTGAACAGGAACCGTATCCGATTCATACTATCCACCCTGCTAACCAGTCTGCTGCTGTTTTTGCCGGTCATCCGGCAATACGGCTTTTCCTTTTTCAGTTTTTATGAACAGGACTATCCTTCCTTTTCCAAAGCGGCCTACAAATACACCCTTGCCGTTTACGGAACCCTGGGCCTGGCCGGTGTTTTATTCATGAAGGGTCGATGCCTGACTGGAAAGTTTGGGTTACGGCGGCAACCGGGAATTGATGCCCTGCACCGGAAACTGGGAATCCTGTCGGCCATTGTTTTTGTAATGTATTCCATGCTTTACTGGTATCTGCCTCAAAAGGCGGCATTCATGATCCCTGCTCTGCCTTTTGTTTTTCTTTTTTTCGCTTTGTATGAAAAACGGAAATACATGTACGGGCTTCTCCTTTCACTTCTGTTTTCCTGTTTCTTTTTCGGAGTGAACCTATCCGATCCCAACCGGGGAAGCACACCTTCCTCCCTTGCAGTTTTTTTAAAAACCGGAAACCAGGAAATCGTTTTTGATCCACTGAAAGGCGTTGTTACGGATGACTTTGACAGACGGAAGCAACGGATACGCTATGCCGGCGGCATTGTATCGGTAACGGATACCCTGCAGGCAAAAACCGCCCTGCTGGCGGGCTGGTGGCTGGGCGATATCCTGGTCCGGCAGGATCCTTCACGGAAAAGACAAACGCTGTTCTATTACCACATCCCGGAGCAAACCCTGGACAGTCTGCGGCGATCAGGCTGCAGGATTTACTATTTGCCCGGACAGGATGAGGTCAATGACGCCTGGTTAAAAAAATCACTGACACGGGATTATGCTGCGGAATGGCCGTATTGATTGGATCCGGCCGGCTCTTGTATTTTCAATAATTTTTATTACCTTTATTGCCAATTCGTTCTTTTGTATTCATTTTAAAACCCACTCACATGAAAAATTTATCTGTATTGCCGGGATTTACCCCCCCCCCCCCCGCGGGAGAAGAAGGAAAACAATTTCTTATTAAAAGTTAAATGGCTGATTTTTTTACTGGCTATGATCGTTCA
>CAYWHE010000028.1:0-27251 GCA_964458125.1 uncultured Flavobacteriaceae bacterium
TCAAAGCGAGCAGGAATACTTGCGGGACCTGCGTAAATTGGCAGGCCGTAATAAGGCCTTTAAGTCCTACATCGGCCTGGGTTATTACAACACGCTTACGCCGGGTGTTATCCTCCGCAATATTTTTGAAAATCCGGGTTGGTATACAGCCTATACACCTTACCAGGCGGAGATTGCACAGGGCCGGATGGAGGCCTTGCTGAATTTCCAGACCATGGTCAGCGACCTGACCGGTATGCCCCTGGCCAATGCTTCTTTGCTGGATGAAGGCACGGCCGCAGCCGAAGCCATGAGCATGTTTTTTCATACCCGGGTAAAAGAAAAAACAGGGGCGAAAAAATTTTTTGTTTCCGATTCCTGTTTTCCGCAAACCCTGGCTATACTGAAAAGCCGGGCCTCCCATATCGGCATCAGGCTGGTTACCGGACCCACCGATAACTTTAAACCAACTGCCGATTATTTCGGCATGTTGTTGCAATACCCGACCATGCACGGAGCCGTGCGGGATGAGAAGGAACTGGTGAAGGCCTGTCACGATAACGGCATTGCCGTGGTGGTGGCTGCCGACCTCCTGAGCCTCTGTCTGCTGACACCTCCGGGTGAGTGGGGAGCCGATGCTGTGGTGGGCTCCACCCAGCGTTTTGGCGTACCTCTTGGCTTCGGTGGTCCCCATGCCGCTTTCTTTGCCACCAGGGAATCCTATAAACGCGACATCCCCGGACGCATCATCGGCATGTCGGTGGATGCCCAGGGTAAACCTGCATTGCGAATGGCCCTGCAGACCCGCGAACAACACATCAGGCGCGATAAGGCCACCTCCAACATATGCACCGCCCAGGTGCTGCTGGCCGTCATGGCCGGAATGTACGCGGTATATCACGGGCCGGCAGGCCTGAAAGCCATTGCACAGGATATTCACAATAAGGCCGTCGCACTGGCCAACGGACTGAAAAAACTCGGGTATGCCCTGGCGCACCAGGATTATTTTGACACGATTTGCATCAGCAGCGGACAGTCAACCAAAGCCATAAGGAAAACTGCCCTGAAGGCGGGAATGAATTTTTATTACAACAAGGATTCGGTACTGCTGAGTGTGGATGAAACCACCTCGATGTCCGATGTTTTTGATATTCTGGAAGTTTTTGCAAAGGCGGCAGGCGTGGAATATAAAAATAACGGGGTGGATCACCATATAACGGCATCCATAAACGAAAAAGTACCCCTGGCCAGGACCACCGGGTACCTCACCCACCCGGTATTCAACAGTTACCATTCCGAAACGGAAATGCTCAGGTATATTAAAAGACTGGAGAACAAGGACCTCGCCCTTAATCATTCCATGATACCCCTGGGCTCCTGCACCATGAAACTGAATGCTTCCAGCGAAATGATTCCCTTGAGCTGGGATTCCTTCAGCCAGGTTCATCCTTTTGTTCCGGCCGCACAGGCGGAAGGATATCTGCAGATGATTGCCGAACTGGAACAATTCCTGGCCGTCATCACGGGTTTCAAAGGTGTTTCCCTTCAACCCAATTCAGGCGCGCAGGGTGAATATGCCGGGCTGGCCGTAATCCGTGCCTACCACAAGGACCAGAAACAGGCGCACCGCGATGTGGTGCTGATCCCCGGTTCAGCCCACGGCACCAACCCGGCCAGTGCCGTCATGGCCGGATTAAAGGTAGTGGTGGTCAAATGTGATGAACAGGGAAATATTGATGTCGCGGACCTTCGGGTAAAAGCTGAGCAAAACAAGGATAACCTGTCTTCCCTGATGGTAACCTATCCATCCACGCATGGCGTATACGAAGAATCGATACAGGAGATCACCCGGATCATTCATGCCAACGGCGGCCAGGTTTACATGGACGGAGCCAACATGAATGCCCAGGTCGGTCTCACCAATCCACGCACCATCGGGGCCGATGTATGCCACCTGAACCTGCATAAGACCTTTGCCATCCCTCACGGAGGAGGCGGGCCGGGTATGGGTCCGATCTGTGTGGCCGAACACCTGGTGCCTTACCTCCCGGGGCATGCCGTGGTGAAATCAGGCGGGACCAAAGGTGCAGGCTCCGTTTCAGCCGCCCCCTGGGGCAGCGCAAGTATTTTACTGATTTCCTACGCCTACATCAAAATGCTGGGTGCCGAAGGACTGAAGGAAGCGACCTGCAAGGCTATTCTGAATGCCAATTACATTAAAGCAAGACTGGAAAACCATTATCCGGTTTTATACAAAGGCCGGAACGGGTATTGCGCTCATGAAATGATCCTGGACTGCAGGCAGTTTAAACAATCGGCCGGGATTGAAGTGACCGATATTGCCAAACGGCTGATGGATTACGGCTTTCACGCCCCGACGGTGTCATTCCCCGTGGCCGGCACACTGATGATTGAACCGACGGAGAGCGAGTCCCAGCCTGAACTCGATCGCTTCTGTGAGGCAATGATTGCCATCCGCAATGAGATTGAAGAAATTGAAAATGGACGTTTTTCCCGTGAAGACAATATGCTGGTGAACGCACCCCATATTGCCACTGAAGTCACAACCGATGAATGGAAGCATGGCTATAGCCGGACGAAGGCAGCCTACCCGCTTCCATGGGTAGCGGCCAATAAATTCTGGCCCGCCGTCAAACGGGTGGATAATGCCTACGGTGACAGGCACCTGGTCTGTACTTGTCCATCGGTGGAAGAATATGCCGAGCCCGCGGAAGCATAAAAGGCCGCAAATGTTAACCAGGACCCTGTTTTGCAGGGTCCTTTTTTTTTGTATGAACGGTGGCCGCCTGCTCAGGGATGGGAGGGAACAGTATCAAAATAGTCAAATTCCGTTATTTTCTTACCTGATTTTCGGTTTGTTTTCCGTGAAAACGGATGCTTGTTTCCCCGGGTTCAGGGTGCTGACAAGCCTTAAACAGGCAGGCATGCTTACAGCTGTAAGTCGGGTTTGTTTTCAACGAATTTGGATCAGGTTTGTCGGGTAACTTTCGGAAAATAAATCTTCGTTAGCTATGAATCGTACTTGGATGTCACCGCAGGGTGAAAGTGATTTTCCCGTGATCAAAATAGGCCTCGACTTTACAGTTCTGGACTGCAACGTGTCCGCCTTGCCATTGCTGAACCACTGGCGTTGTAAAATCAATAATCGTATACCCGATACTGTTATGGAACAGTACCCGGTCATATTAAGTTCGTTGCAGCAAAATGATGAGAGCGGAATGCATGTGGTTTTCAGGGATTTTATCATCCGGTTCACCGTGGTTCCCTTTCCGGAAGCCGGCTATATAGGGCTCTACGGCTACCAGGTTGAAAAGGCCGGGCGGCATGTGAACAGTTTTACCAACACCAACTAAGGTTCAGGCCGCGCAGCCGGCTGTTCATCAAATTCTTCATACCCTCACGCTTACCGACCATGAATATTCTCCCCTTCTTTCACCTGAGCGGTGAAAACAGCCTGATGAAAAGCACACTGGACGAAAGCCGGGAGGAGATTTTTCTGGTGCATGCCGATACGCTGGAAGTCATGTACCTGAACCGTACGGCACTGGAAAGGAGAGGGCATGAGGGTCTTGGCCTCCCTTTGAATATTGCCCGAATCGGGACGGAATACAGTTTAAGGCCATTTAAGGACCTGATTCAGCCCCTGATGAGCGGCTCCTGCTCAGGAATTTCATTCCTCACCCATCACCGCGGGACCGGTGATAAAACCTACCCGGTGGATGTACGGATCACGCGAAACACCATACAGGGACTGGATTACCTGTTGCTGACAGCCACGGATATTTCGGAACGTATACACCTGGAACGGGAACTGAAGCACCGTAATGAGGATCTTAAAAAATCCGGAACGGAGCTGGACCTTTTTGTCAGCTATACTGCAACAGATTTGCAGGATGCCCTGGTACGCTTAAATCAACTGATCGCTAAAGGGCAAAGCCCGGAAAGACATGGCCAGGATAGCCTTTACGCTGACCTGGAGGTGGTGGCAGGAAACATAAAACGAACAATTACCGAGATGATGGCCTATTCGGCCATGATCCATCGGCCCCTGAGCAGAAAGCCGGTTGACTTGCATGAACTCTTCCAGGATGTACAGAATAAAATTAAAGCTATTGAAGGATCAGAACGGACAAGCCTGAAGGTGCATATCGATCAGGCTGTTCCGTTTTATTCCGATCCGGCCTGCCTGGAGGAATTACTGTTTCAGTTGATGGAGAGAGCTGTCCGGCAAAGCAAGCAGGAACCAGGACATTCCTATGTGAAAATCAGGATTCAGGTACCTGGGAAAAAAGCAATTATTTCCATTTCCGACAATGGGTTGGGAATGGCTCCGGAAGGGCCTGAGCGAAACCTGGTAAAACAGAATGGCTCCCCTGAAAATAATCATCAGCCCGGCCTCGGGCTGTTCCTGGTCAAGGAAATCCTGAGAAAATTAAGGGGCACATTCCAGCTGACTTCCCTGCCCGGGGAAGGCACAGATTTTTTTCTTGAAATTCCGAACAAAACCCCCAGGGGCTCCGTACACAAGCGGGTAAATAAGAAATAAACCCTTCCTTAAAACTGCGCAACAGGATGAACAGAAACAGCTACCAGACCACCGATACCATGGACCGTTTGACAAAATACGAAACGGTTATGCTGATTGACGATAATCCCCTGGATAATTTTGTCAATAAAAACCTGGTGGAAAAGGACCAGTTTGCCAGGCAGGTGCTGGTGCATGAACGGGCTCAACCGGCGCTGGATTTCCTGAACGCTGCTGCAGATGCTGATTTGCCCGACCTGATATTCCTGGACATCAACATGCCGGAAATGGATGGTTTTGAATTCCTGGATCGATTTGCCGGGCTGGAAAACCGAATCACGCAAAAGTGCAGAATCATCATGCTTTCCACTTCCGACAGTTTCAAAGACCTGAACCGAGCGAATAAAAACCGATTTGTCCGTAAATTTTTAAACAAGCCGCTCACGGAGCAGGTTTTAATGGCCATCAATTGTTGATGGACAGGCTGGGATGGAATTGAAATTTATTTTTTGATTTTTTTTTTTTAAAGATGAAGGCTGAAGTTTAGCAAGCCTGCCACAAAAAGGCACGATGTCATCCAGGCAATTTTCCCGTGTAACAGTCCTTTTGTAAAGGGTGTAACCCGGTACTTGAAAACTCATTCTCTTCCGGACCGGAAAAGATTCAGAACATCAGCGAATTATCACAAACTTTTCCGTTTCAGAAAATTGGTTATCCCGGAAAATATTAACGAAATAAAATCCTTCAGGCAATAAAGATACTATCCAGCCGGATTTGCTTCTGTTCACACCTGATCTTACGCGGTAAAGAGCGTCTGCCTTGTACCGGTATTCAGAATCTGACCCGGTTTGAGTGTAGCTGAATGCCATCTATGCAGGATCGGATCCTTTGCCTGATTGGATGATATCTGAAACATTTCTTCCGGATGGGAAGATTCATTTATTCAATTCGACTGGACTTTTACAAGGACAAATTTCGAAGTGAAAGTCGTAGTCGAATGAATCCCGGTCGCGAAGCGTTTCGGGATCGGTTCAATACCCCGCTGCTTGCAGCGGAATCGGGATCCATGGATTGCCCTGTGGTTCATACCCTTGATTCCCACCGGAAGGCTTTCGCAGATGCTGCCTGAAAGCGGTCCGGGTTCATACCTGTTACGACAGTCGCCAAACCGGATAAAAGCAAAAAAGGATCACCCGAAGGCAATCCTTTCATTAAGGGGATTTTAAATATTATTTAAGGGCAACCGTTGTACCTGCATCAGGAAGCGGTGTTTTTGCTTCGTAAGTGATTACCTTTTCAATTGGTTCTTTTAAAGATGAAGAAGGATGTTCTCCGGGTTCCAGGGCAATACTCGGCGCAATAATCAGGGATACAATGGACGATAGCTTGATCAGGATGTTCATGGAAGGTCCTGAGGTATCTTTAAACGGATCTCCAACGGTGTCGCCAATAACGGTTGCCTTGTGGGGATCGGATCCTTTAAAAAATTTATGACCATTGATCTCCACGCCTTTTTCAAACATCTTCTTGGCATTGTCCCAGGCCCCGCCGGCATTGGACTGGAAAATGGCCATTAATACACCGGATACGGTAATGCCGGCCAGCAGTCCGCCCAGTTCCTCGGGTCCGCCGATAAATCCTACGGCTACCGGAACACCCATGGCCAGCAGGCCCGGCAGGATCATCTCCCGGATGGCCGCCTTGGTGCTGATGGCAATACATTTTTCGTAATCCGCTTTCACACCTTCTTTGCCTTCGAGCAGTCCTTTGATCTCGCGGAACTGTCTGCGTACTTCTTCCACCATGCTGTTGGCCGCTTTTCCGACAGCCATAATGGCCAGGGAAGAAAACAGGAATGGAATCATGGCTCCCACGAATAAACCTCCGAGCACACGGGGATTGGAAATATCGATGGCATGCAGGTGGGTGATGCTCATGAAGGCCGCAAACAAGGCCAAAGAGGTTAATGCTGCGGATGCGATGGCAAACCCTTTGCCAATGGCAGCGGTTGTATTTCCGGTGGCATCGAGTACATCCGTGACTTCACGAACTTCTTTTGGCAGGTGACTCATTTCTGCAATTCCACCGGCATTATCTGCAATGGGCCCGAAAGCGTCAATGGCCAGCTGAATTCCAGTGGTGGCCATCATACCGGCTGCTGCCATTGCTATACCATATATGCCGGCAATTTCATAGGAACCGATGATGCCAAGAACCAGGATAAGAATAGGTATAGCCGTACTTTGCATGCCCATACTTAAGCCGGCAATCACGTTGGTGGCAGGGCCGGTGGAGGACTGCCGTACAATTTTCAATACGGGCTTTCTTCCGGTGGCACAGTAAAATTCAGTAATCCAGCTGATGAGCGCACCGACAATCAAACCGATGACAACAGCGTAAAAAACATGGACGGCATAATAGGTTTCTCCGGGCCTGTCGGAAATGGTAAACTCAGCGGGAAGAATATAGGTGATGGCAAAATAAGAAGCAATGGCGGTGGTGATGATGGCAATGATGTTACCTATATTCAAGGCTCTTTGCGGATCGCCATGGTCCTTGATTTTCACGAACTGAATGCCTAAAATGGAAAATACAACGCCAAGAGCGGCAATGATCAGCGGAAGAATCACACCTGACAGACCGCCAAACTGGTCGCCGGTAGTGACCACGGTTGCGCCCAGGACCATCGTTGCCACCACGGTGCTGACATAAGATCCGAACAGGTCGGCACCCATACCGGCCACATCGCCAACGTTGTCGCCAACGTTATCGGCAATTACGGCAGGATTCCGGGGATCATCTTCCGGGATGCCGGCTTCGACTTTTCCTACCAGGTCGGCACCCACATCGGCGGCTTTTGTAAATATGCCCCCGCCTACCCGGGCAAAGAGGGCTATGCTCTCGGCACCAAGTGAAAATCCAGTGATGACGTTCAGTACCTTCATCAGCATGGGTCCGTTGGCGCCTTCACCGTTGAAGAGTTGCTGAAAGACGATAAATGTCAGGCTTAATCCAATGATGCCCAGGGCCACCACACCGATTCCCATCACCGAACCTCCGGCAAAAGAGATGTCGAGGGCTTTGGATAAACCGGTACGGGCCGCATTCGTAGTCCGGACATTGGCCTTGGTGGCGATCTTCATCCCGATAAAACCGGCCAACCCCGATAAAAGCGCACCAGCCACAAAGGGAACGATAATTAAGGTGGAAGAGGCTTCGTCACCGTAAGAAAGATAACCAAGCAGGCAAGCCGCTACCAGGACGAATATGGACAACACCCGGTATTCGGCAAAGAGAAAGGAGACGGCTCCTTTCTGAATATATCCTGCTATTTCTTTCATCCGGTCGTTTCCGGCATCCTGCTTTACAATCCATGTTGATTTATAAAGGATGTAAAGAAGGGCAATAACTCCCACTACGGGAACGGCATAGATTAAATTCATAGTAAGGGATTAAAAGTTAAATATTTGGAGGCGCGAAATTAGGAAAAAAAATGAATGTGTCAAGTTTTTTCAAACTTTTCTGCCCGGTAATCTGTAAATTGAATAACTGTAAACCAGCCTATTAGCCAATAAATTTCAGCTCAGGGAGAAGGCGGGGGCGGGGTTGATTTTTTTTTGCTGCCTTTTATGAATTTATTTATCTTTACTGAAATTAAAACCGGGTTTTCTTTTCAGCTTTCATTCCCGGATGACATTTTTTAAAACAGTCGAATGAGACCTCGCAGGTTAACTATTTTGCATTTCCGGAATGAAACCCCGTTTCTGCGAATGCTCCTGGCTTATATCCTGGGAATAGCCTGGCAACTCTATTGGCCGGCAGCCTTGCTGATCCCTGCTGGTCTGCTGGTGGTTGGAACCTTGTTCACAGTGCTGCATGCATATATTAAAAAATTTTCCGGGAGTTACCGGAGCAGGTGGGTCGGAGGGTTTGCGCTTCAGGCTACATTTTTTGCTCTGGGCCTTTTGCTGACTGGTTTAAGGACGGAGAAAAATTATCCGGCCCATATCTCTACAGGAAGCGATAAGCCAGCCATCTATATAGCAAAACTGATCAAGCCCTGCAGTGAAAAAACGAATGGTTATAAATCAGTGGCAGAAATTATAGCCGGTCAGAATGGGAGTACGAACCAGGTTTGTTCCGGTAAAATACTCGTTTACTTTGCGGGGGATTCCCTGTCCGCTAAGCTGGCTTATGGCGATTTGTTCTGTTTCGCTGCAGTACCCGCCGGGGTGCCTCCTCCTCGTAACCCCGGCGAATTCGATTACAAAAGGTTCCTGGCCTTTCACCAGGTTTATGAACAGGTTTTTCTTTCCTCCGGCCGCTGGCATCCCCTGGGCACCAATGACGGCAACCCGTTGATCCGGGCCGCATACCGGGTGAGGGATTTATTTACCGGGATACTGAGGGATCAGATCAAAGGAGAAAGGGAATTTGCCGTAGCCGCTGCATTGATTATCGGGTATGACGATGCCGTGGACCAGGAACTCATGCAGGCTTTTTCAGCGTCAGGAGCCTTGCATGTGTTGTCGGTTTCAGGCATGCATGTAGGATTGATTTACCAGGGGCTGCTGATGGCGTTTGGATTTATGACCCGCAGGAAATGGAGTCGTTACCTGCTGGATGCCTTCCTGCTGGCTTTCATCTGGTTCTATGCTTTTATCACGGGCTTCACACCCTCGGTGGCCCGTTCGGCCCTGATGATTTCCATTGTCATTTTATCCCGCTGGCAGCACGGGAGCAGCAATGTCTTCAACACCATGGTAGTGACGGCTTTGGGGTTGCTGCTGTACAACCCCTTTTACCTCACGGAGGTTGGATTTCAGTTGTCCTTCCTGGCCGTTTGGGGAATACTCTTCTTCCATCCGAAAATTTATGCCTGCTGGGAAACATCCAATTGGCTGATGTCCCGTACCTGGGAACTGACTTCCATCTCGCTTTCCGCACAGCTGATGACCTTTCCATTGGGATTATTGTATTTTCATCAGTTTCCAAATTTTTTCCTGGTTTCCAATTTACTGGTTATACCGTTATCCGGTTTAATCATCTATCTTGGAATTGCAGTCCTGGTTTTTTCCTTCATGCCCCTTGTCGGTTCCTGGATTGCCGAGGCCGCATCCCTGCTGATCAGCCTGCTTAACCATACCGTATTGCTGGTTGAAAGCTTACCGGGTTCCGTTTTCGACCGTGTATCCATTTCTGTTGCAGAAACGTGGATGATCTACCTGATGTTGGCTGCCGGGACCGGGCTCCTGGTAAACAGGCGTGGAAATTACCTGGTTATTTTCCTTTTTCTTTCCGCCATATTCTTAAGCAGCCGGTTGCAGAAACGATGGCAGGAAGAAAAGCAATCCGCATTCATCGTTTATCATGTGCCGGGGAAGAAGGCCATAGACCTGGTGGACGGCCGGAAACACGTTTTTATATCCGACAGTTCGTTTATTCAAAACAGGGCTTCGCTTTTATTTCATGTAGCGCATTACTGGTGGGACCTGGGGATGAAGGAGGATTCCCTGCTGGCGGTTGACAGTCTAAGTGAAGTCGGGGATACCAAAACCGGAGCCTGGATGATGAACCGCAATTTTATTTATTTCAGGGATAAAAAAATATGCCTGGCGGATAAATCATTCGTAAACAACTTCCGGCTCCAGGGCTCCGGAACGAAACCGAAACTAAAAACCGATTACCTGGTACTGTCGGAGGATGCGGTATGGAACATCGGCAGTTTGACCGGGTTTATGGAATTTAAAAAACTGATTTTTGACGCTTCCAACTCGAAATCAAGGCTGAGGAAATGGAAGGAGCAATGCCTGGAATCCGGGCTGTCTTATTATTCCGTTCCCGACAGCGGGGCGTTTATCGCTGACTTCAGGTAAAAATGGCCTTCAGTTCATGAGCATCGGAGGGTTTCATTTTTCCGGCCAGGATCAGGCTGAGCTGTCTCCTGCGAAGGGCTCCCGCAAACCGCTCCTGTTCCTCTTCCGTTTCGGGAACCAGTCCCGGAACATCAATTGGGGTGCCGCGCTGGTCAACGGCTACAAATGTATAGATGGCCTCGTTGCACTTTTTCTTTATACCCTGGTTGTTATCTTCCACCCATACATCAATAAATACTTCCATGGAAGAGGTGAATGCCCGTGAAATTTTCGCCTGCAGGGTGACAATTTCACCCAGTCTGATGGGCTGGTTAAACGATACGTTGTTAACGGAAGCGGTTACCACCACCCGGTTGCAATGACGGTGTGCACATATGGCTGATGCGATATCCATCCAGTGCAGCAAACGTCCTCCCATGAGGTTGCCTAATACATTGGTGTCGTTTGGAAGTACCAGTTCCGTATGAATCGTTGCGCTGTCTTTCGGTGTTTTTGATTTCATAGGCCGTTAGGCTTGGATCAGTATAAAAAAGTTAGGCACTCACCTGAATCGGCAACCTGTTGCCAAAACGGGTATTCCCTGGATTTAGGCTGGCAAAGTTAACGGAATGTTTGACCATTTAAAAATGCATGTAGGATGCTGTTCATGTGAGTGAAATATTCAGGAACAGATTTTAACTGAATGTGGAATTGGCAAACCGGTGAAAAGACAAAGCCCGCACCGGGTGTTTAAATGAAAATCGCTGTAAGGACGAACCCCCCGGACATGAAAAATCCTGAATCATCAATCCATCAAGACATACAGCAGGATGAACAAATTACGGAGGAAAAGTTTTTATTGAAAATTTAATTTTTTAACATCTATCCATTACATTTGCGTTAACCAATACTATAAAAACATGTCAGGAATTAACAAAGTTATTTTAGTAGGAAACCTTGGCAAGGATCCCGAGGTGCGTTACTTAGAAGGAGGAACTGCCGTTGCCAAGTTTCCCCTTGCAACCTCTGAAACCTATAAGAATAAGGAAGGACAGAAAGTAGATTCAACCGAATGGCATAACATCGTGATGTGGAGAGGGTTGGCTGAGATTGCTGAAAAATTTTTAAAAAAAGGAAGCCTGGTTTATATTGAAGGAAAAATCCGGACCAGGGCTTATGATGATAAGGAAGGAAATAAACGTTATGCTACGGAAATTATCGCCGACAGCATGACGATGCTGGGAAGAAGAACCGAAGATACGTCTCATTCCACCCCGGTAACGGAAACCTCCAAACAAACCCAGGAAAATCCGGCGGTTATCCAGACCGCCTCCGAACCGGGCAGTGACGATCTGCCCTTTTAATTAATAAAAAAACTTTCGGGTGACGTGTATCGGGTCTGATGATGCGTCACCCGAATTTATTACTAACACGAAACAAAAAATCTTGGACCCCGGTCATCCTGCCTTTGCCTGCCCGATGTTGCTTCAGGTATTCAACACGCCGGACCTGCAGTCGTTTACCTTCCTGGGATTAATTTTGCTTTTGTTGCTTTTTTCAGGTCTTTTTTCCAGTTCTGAAGTTGCTTTTTTCTCCCTGAATCCTGCCCAGCTTTCTCTGGTGAACAGCACTGAGGCCGGCCGGTCGTACCAGGTTATACGGCAATTGTTGTCCAATCCCAAAAAACTACTGGCCACCCTGCTGATTGCCAACAGCCTGGTCAATATCGGTATAGTACTGATTTCAAATGCACTCGTTAAGAAGACGTTTGATTTTGAGCATAATCCTGCTCTGGGTCTGATTATACAGGTCGTGGTGGTCACCTTTATGATTGTCCTGCTGGGGGAAGTGATGCCCAAGGTATATGCCACAAAAAAAACCCTCGGGATGGCCTATTTCATGGCCTACCCGATTTTTATCATGGATAAACTGCTGAGCCCGCTGAGTTACCTGCTGGTGGTTTCAACAGGGTTTATTGAAAGGAGGATGAAAAAGAAAGGGTATGAAGTCAGCATGGATGAACTGACACATGCCATAGATATTGCATCGGATGTGGATACCCCTGCCGACGAGAAAAAGATTCTGAAGGGAATTGTGCAGTCGGGAAACATTGATGTATGGCAGATCATGAAACCCCGTATGGATGTAGTCGCCCTGGATGTTACCAGCCGGTTTTCAGATGTGCTTCAGGTTATCGACAGTGCAGGCTATTCCCGCATGCCTGTTTATGAAGAAAACCTCGATAAGGTTAAAGGTATTCTCTTTATCAAGGACCTGATCCGTTACCTGGATGAAGGCGAAGGTTTTAAATGGCAGGAACTTATCCGACCCCCATTTTTCGTTCCTGAAAGCAAAAAAATTAATGACCTCCTCCAGGAATTTCAGCAGAAAAAAAGTCACCTGGCCATAGTGGTTGATGAATATGGCGGAACACTGGGCATCGTTACCCTGGAAGATATCCTGGAAGAAATTGTCGGGGAACTGGTGGACGAGTTTGATGATGATGAGCCGCTTTATTCCAAACTGGATGAAGAAAATTATGTGTTTGAAGGAAAGACCTTGTTGAATGATATCTGCAGAATCATGAACATCCAAAGGGAATTCTTTGACAACATCCCCGGTGAAACAGCTACCCTGGCCGGTACAATCCTGGAACTGGCGGGCAGGATTCCGGATAAAAACGAAGTCATCTCGTTTAAGGATATCCGTTTTACGATTGAGTCGGCCGATAAACGAAAAATTAAACGGGTAAAGGTTTTCAAACCCGTTCATGTCAGGGAGGAATGATCATCATTATGCAGAATGTGTTTCTTCGGTTATTGATTCCGGTTATCGTGCTGTTCACCGTATCCTGTTCGCATGATTATACACCCAAGCCTCGAGGATACATGAGGATTGAATTTCCGGAAAAGTCATACCAGACCTATGTTCCCGAAAACTGCCCCTTTCAGTTTGATATTCCCGCCTATGCAAAGGTTGAACCCGACCTGAACCGTTTTGCCGAACCCTGCTGGATGAATATGGTGTTCAGCCGTTTCCGGGCCGAGGTGAACCTGAGCTATAAGCCCGTTCACGGAAACCTGAATAAATTTATTGAGGACTGCCGCACCCTGGCTTACAAGCATACCGTGAAAGCGGATGCCATTGATGAAAAACGGATCATGCATGAAAGGAATCAGGTCTATGGTTTGCTTTATGAAATCGGGGGTGATGCCGCCTCTTCCGTCCAGTTCTATGTCACCGATAGTGTCTCGCACTTCATCCGGGGAGCCCTTTATTTTAATGCACCACCCCGCCGTGATTCGCTGGCTCCTGTTATTGATTTTCTGGAACAGGATATCCGGAATCTGATCATGACGCTGACCTGGAAGTAAACGGAACCGGATGATTCATACTGCCGGTAATCAAAAAACGCAATCCTTCATGTTTGCGTGAAAAGCAGAATTTACCTGTGCAGCTGAAAGCCACCTACGCTGAAATCTGGAAGATTGCATACCCGATCATGATCGGCAGTCTTGCCCAGACCATACTCGGCATCACCGATACGGCCTTCATGGCCAGGGTGGGCGAGGCGGAACTGGGTGCCTCAGCCATCGGGGGAGTATTTTATTTTGTGATGGTGATGGCCGGCCTTGGCTTTGGAATCGGAGCCCAGATCATCATGGCCCGGAAAGCCGGGGAGAACAATAACCCGGCCATCGGCAGCGTGTTTGATCACAGCCTGCTGTTGCTGGTTGTCCTCTCCTTTTTTCTTTTTTTTGCAGGGCAGCTGGCCTGGGAGATGCTGTTTCCATTCATCATTCAATCCCCGCTGGTAGCCGCAGCCACCGTGGCCTTCCTGAAATACCGGATGGCCGGAATTTTTTTTATGCTCATCACCATCGCCTTCCGGTCGTTTTACACCGGAATCGCACAAACACGAATTATTACGTATAGTGCTATTGTTATGACAGTGCTCAACATCCTCCTCGGGTATGCTATGGTCTTCGGACATTTCGGGTTCCGCCCCATGGGCATTGAAGGGGCAGGTTTGGCATCCGCCGTTTCGGAGGGCGCCGCAGCCATTTACCTGCTGGTTTATACACGCCTGAAAAGGGACCTGTCACCCTACGGGCTGTTCAGGTTTAAACAGATGAACAAGGCCGGTTTTGGGCAAATCATCCGCCTCTCACTTCCCGTAGTCCTCCAGAACCTTATTTCCATCGGGGCCTGGTTTGCTTTTTTTGTTTTTATCGAGCGGCTGGGCACACATGAACTGGCCATCTCCAACATCATACGCAGCACGTATATGATTCTGATGACACCCGTCTGGGGATTTTCATCTGCGGCCAACAGCATGGTGAGTAATTTTATCGGGCAGAAAAAGCCTGAACTCGTGATGTCCCTCCTGAAAAAAACAAGTGTGCTTAGTTTTTCTGTTTCATTCTTGCTGGTTGCCGGTAACCTGCTTTTCGCACGCGACATCCTGCGCCTGACCGCTTCCGATGAACAACTGGTCGGCGACTCGCTTCTTGCCTTTTATGTTATTTGTTTCGCAACGCTCATCTTCAGCGTCAGCATGATTTTATTCAGCGGTGTCTCCGGAACAGGCGCAACCCGTGCAGCCATGTTCCTTGAAATGGTCAATATCTCCATTTACCTGCTTTATGTGTATGTTTGTGCCGTATGGCTGTATGCCTCCGTTGAAGTGGTCTGGATGTCGGAAGTGCTTTATTGGTTCCTGATGGGATTGTTTTCCATCATCTACCTCCGGAGCAGGAAGTGGCTCTCGATTCAAGTATAAAGGGTTCATAATTGTTTAATAACATGCTCTACCTGGTAAGGTTATCCGGAATATTTCTGCTGGGTACCTGGATGGCCTGCGGATCAGCTTCCAGGACAGCACTGGAAAAGGGACCGGGATCTCCTCCGGTTCTTGTAAAGGGGAAGTTTATACCGGTTACAGTTACCGATTACAGCGGACTGGACGGTTGTTCCTTTCTTCTCATAAAAGAAAACGGTGAAAAGCTTCAGCCGGTCAATTTACCCGACTCCCTGAAAAGGGATCAACTGCGCATCCGCATCACTTTTGTTCCGGAAAGTGCCATGGGTATTTGCATGGCCGGCCAGATGGTCAGGATTACAGGAGTTCAAACGATCAAATGACCACGGGACATGGCTGCATACTCCGACTATCGTATCATCTTCGCAGGCACACCGATGTTTGCCGTTGCTTCTTTGGACAGGCTGGTGAAAAATCATTTCCAGGTGGTTGCCGTGATCACCGCTCCGGATAAACCGGCAGGCCGCGGAAGGGATTTGCAGGAGTCGGATGTGAAGAAGTATGCGTCCGGTAAAAATATTCCCGTGCTTCAACCCGAAAAACTGGCTGATCCCGGATTTCTGCAAGCCGTTGAAAAATTAAAACCAGACCTGATGATTGTAGTGGCCTTCCGCATGATGCCTGAAAAATTATGGCGCCTCCCCCGGCTGGGTACATTCAACCTGCATGCATCCCTGTTGCCTCAGTACCGCGGGGCCGCTCCCATCAACCATGCTGTCATGAACGGAGAAAAGGAAACCGGTGTAACCACATTTTTTCTTCGACAGGAAATCGATACAGGCGATATACTGTACCAGGAGAAGGTTCCCATTTCCGAAAATGAAACAGCCGGTGAACTGCATGACAAACTGATGATGACCGGTGCCAAACTGCTGGTCCATACAACGGAACATATTTTAAATGGTGACTATACGACACGCAGGCAGGAGGCTGTCGACCCCGGCCAGGTATTGAAACCGGCACCTAAAATTTTTAAGGATGATTGCCGCATCAGCTGGAATGCTCCTGCACTTGTCATTCATAATTTTATACGCGGTTTGAGCCCTTATCCTACAGCCTTTTCCGGGTTGCTGGATCCGGACGGAAAGCGGCACACACTTAAAATTTACGCAGCCAGACCGGTTGTTCAGTCACACAACCTTCAGCCGGGCATGGTGGATACGGACCGGAAAGGTTACCTGCACATCTATTGCAGGGATGGTTACCTGGATATTGCCGAACTCCAGCTTCCGGGGAAGAGGCGTATGCCGGCAGCTGAACTGCTCAGGGGATTTCAAATCAATGAAGAGTGGAGGGCGGAGTGATTTTTTAACGCGGTTGGACGCTTCGGGTGAATGCCCGGCTGCCTGCGGCGGAGCGGCTTACCAGGCAGGGGTTTTTGTATCTTTCAAGGGCTCCGGTCACTTTTTTGCTGGAGCCTGCCGGTGTTTAAATCAATGAGACTATCGTTTCAGAAGCTCCAGAGGAGCGAACTGAAGCGATTTAGTCGAATTGATCCCGATGGCTTTGTCCTTCGGGATCTTAGGGTTTTATTCCCCGCCGCTTGCGGCGAACAAATAAAATTTTCCATGTTGATACCTCGCAGCTTGCTGCGAGGAGTTTCATTCCATGAACAGGCTGCTGTCAGTAACATTTGATGGCTTTTCCTGCATAATGTCCGGAAAAAAATCGTAAATTCGTTGCCGTTTGCCTGATGATTTACCTGATAATTTATTGAACTGATTGAAATGAAGCAACTTTCTGAATTAAAAAGTAGAATGAACCCGGGCCTCCGGGCTTTATTTATTTGCACAGGATTTATTTTGTTGACCCCCCGGAGTTATGCCTTGCAGGATGAGGGAAGACAATTTATTTCGAAAAAAATAACCGGGATCCAGGGCCAACATGCCTTTGAGTCTTTTACAAATGTATTTTCCAAAGCCGGCACCAATAACGATGAGGCTGTTTCCGCAGTGGTGAGAAAGTATTCCATCCTGCATACCGGGCCGGGTTTGCAGACGATTCTGGACACCCAGCCCGAATATATAAGCCTGCAGGTTCCATCACCTGACGGAAAATATTTCTTTGATATTTTGCTTTATAAGCAGACCATTTCTCCGGGCGGACTAACCATCCTGACCGGCAGCGGGCAGGATCCGGAAAACCTGCCGGTTATGGTAAACTACCGCGGCCGTATGGATGGAAACCCGGAATCAATTGCGGCATTCAGTTTTTCCCAAAATGAAATTATGGGAATGTTCAGCAACAAGGATGGAAACTATGTGCTTGGAAAAATGGAAAACAATCCTGCCGGCAACCATATCGTCTACAACGACAGGGACCTGGTTCCGTCGTCAGGCCTTTCCTGTGCAACCAACACATCCGTTCCCGTAATGCCTGTAAACCTCCAGAAAGGCGGAGTTCAAACGATGTCCGTTAATTGCGTAAACTGGTATTGGGAAACTGATTATGATATTTTTGCCGGAAAAGGCAGTGTGGCCAATGTAACCACTTATGTTAATGGCATCTTTAACCAGGTCTCCACCCTGTATGCCAATGATGGTATGAACATCGGTCTTCAGACACTTTTTATCTGGGATGTCGCGGATCCCTATACCGGCCCTTCCACTTCCAATTACCTGACCCAGTTTGGGAACTACCGCACTTCCTTTGCAGGTGACCTGGCCAATCTGCTGGGATACAATGGCGGAGGTGGGGTGGCCTGGCTGAACGGTTTTTGTGCACCGAATCAATACCGCATGGGGTATTGCGGTATCAATTCTTCATACTCCAGTGTACCGACCTATTCCTGGACGGTGGAAGTGGTAGCCCATGAAGAGGGTCATTTATTCGGATCTCCCCACACCCATGACTGCGCCTGGAACGGCAACAATACCAAAATCGATGCCTGTGGGGACGTGGCGGGCTATCCGGTTTCCGGTTGCCCTCAAACCTCGCCTGCCTTACCACCTGCCGGAGGTACCATCATGAGTTATTGTCACCTGACCGGTGCTGGAATTAATTTCACACTGGGATTCGGCCCGCAACCCACGGCCCTTATGCTCAATGAGGAGAACACCTCCCCTTGCCTGGGTTCCTGTATTTTCTGCCCGGTTCCTTCGCAACCCGGCATCATCAGCGGGAATACCGGACCCTGCCAGGGAACCAGTCAAACGTATTCGATTTCCAGTGTGGCCGGTGCGACCAGTTATACCTGGACCCTGCCAGCTGGTTGGAGCGGATCATCCACCACCACCAGCATAAACGTAACGGTAGGCAGCACCAGCGGCAACGTAACCGTTATTGCCAATAACGCCTGTGGCGGAAGCCCGGCAAGAAATGCCTCCGTCAACGTATCCCCGGTGCCGTCCCAGCCCGGCAGTATTTCAGGAAATTCTGTGCCTTGTCCCAATACTGCGTATACGTATACAGTCAGCACGGTGGCCGGAGCCAGTGTTTACTTCTGGACCCTGCCCGCGGGATGGAGCGGATCCTCCTCAACCAATTCCATTAATGTAGTGACTGGAACCAGCGGTGGCACCATCAGTGTCTATGCTTCCAATACATGCGGAACCGGCCCGGCACGTAACCGGACCCTTGCCCTTGGGGTGATCCCTGCTACACCGGGATCCATTACGGTGAGCGGGGGAGGAGCCAAGGTATGTCCCGGGGATTCCCGTATGTATTCCATCTCTCAGGTCAACGCAGCCATTGCCTATACCTGGATCCCGCCTGCCGGCGGAACTGTTTCCGCCGGACAGGGAACCACACAGGCAACCATTACCTATGGTTCGGGATTTACAGCCTCCGACAGCCTGTATGTCACGGCTGATAATTCATGCGGAAGCAGTGCGCCAAAGGCCATTCTCGTAGTCCGGAATAATCCTGCCACACCCGGAACGATCAGCGGATTGAAAAACAATACCTGTAACCTGTCCGGTGTGACTTATTCCGTCACCCAGGTGAATGGAATTACTTATAACTGGGGTTTCAATACCGGAAATGCAACCATATCGGGCGGACAGGGCAGCAATGCCATCACGGCTGATTTTGCACCGGCATACACCACTGGAATACTAAGCGTTTCCGCCACTAATGCATGCGGCACCAGTACCGCTAAAACCCTGACGGTTAAATCAACTCCAGCCACACCGGGAGCTATTTCAGGGGCAACTACCGTTTGTCAGAACCAGCAGGGCGTACCGTATTCGATTTCACCGGTAAGCGGTGCAACCGTTTACACCTGGTCGGGACCGTCCGGAAGCCGTTTCTCGGATGGCATTACGACATCCACAACGGCCTCTTTTGTTACCACATCGCCGTCTGTAACCGTGAATTTTAAAACCACAGCGGGTTCCATCAAGGTCAAAGCTGGAAATTTCTGCGGTTATGGCAGCAGCAAGAGCAAGACGGTTTCCTTCAACTGCCGGGAAGGCTTTGCCCTGGCGGGAGGACCACCGGCACTTGAAATTTCTCCGAACCCGGTTCATGATCAATTGCACATCACCTTTTTGCCGGACAAGCCCGGAAATTATTTCCTGCGGGTAATGGACATGACAGGCCGTATACTTCATGAACAGATGGGAACCTCTGGTACCAGCAGGATTGATAAACAGTTTGACACGACCGTTTTAAGTCCGGGCATTTACCAGGTTGCACTTCAGACCGAAACCGGAATCTCCGTGAAGCCTTTTATCGTATATTGATGGCAGCGGGAAAAGCCTGGTGGCGCTTCCGGTTTGCTGATGAATAGCGGAAGTCGGGAAATTTCGAATGTCCGCTCCGGCTTTTTTACAATTGCCCCTCATCTGCAAAGCTGTAATATGCCGAACCTGCGATGATGATATGATCAAGAACCTTGATTTCAAGTAGTTCACCGGACTGTTTGAGGTTACGCGTCAGTTTCAGGTCTGCATCGCTGGGTTTGTTGTTCCGGCTGGGATGATTATGACAAAGGATGATGCCGCTGGCACGGTGCTCCAGGGCCGCCTTAAAAATAATTTTCGGATCCACCACCGTTCCGGAAGTGCCGCCCCTGCTCATGTTGAACCGGGTGATGATTTGGTTAGCCCTGTCCAGCAGCAATACCCAAAACTCTTCCACCAACAGGTCGGCCAGGGAAGGCTGGAAGATGGCAGCTACGTCAGCGCTGGAACTGATCTTTTGTTTTTTAAGCGCTTCCGATTCCCTTCGCCGGCGACCCAGTTCCAGCGCTGCAACAATAGTAATGGCTTTAACTTCTCCCATGCCCTTGTATTTGCCCAGGTCCCTGACCGATAGCCGGGAAAGTTCGGAAAGGTCATTGCCAACCTGCTGAAGAATCCGCTTTCCGAGTTCGACAGCGGTTTCGTTCCGGCTTCCGGAGCGGATGAGAATGGCCAGCAGTTCGGAATCAGTCAGGGCGTTTTTACCCAGGTTTAAAAGTTTTTCGCGGGGCCTATCGGCTTCTGCCCAGGCCTTGATCTGAAGAGATGATGTCATGATAAAAAGGTTTAGGAAATAAAAGTAATAAAAAAAGCCTTCTCCGGAGGAAAAGACCTTTAATTTTTTTTGAAGCCGGTTTATTTCATGGCATTCACATGCTTGGTCAGCCTCGACTTGAGGTTGGAAGCCTTGCTTTTGTGTATGACCTTGGTTTTGGCAAGCTTGTCCAGCATGGCATGCACGCCAGGCAGCATTTTTTCGGCCTCTTTTTTATCCTTGCTCAAACGGATGTCTTTCACCACGTTTCGCGTGGTTTTTGCCTGGTATTTGTTGCGTACCTGTTTCGTTTTGTTGGAGCGGATACGCTTGATGGAGGATTTGTGATTAGCCATGTGAGGGATAAGGTTTATGAACAGCAGGTTTTAGCCGGCATTGGTTTGATATTAATTTCGTAGCCCGTACGAGAATCGAACTCGTGTTTCCTCCGTGAAAGGGAGATGTCCTAACCCCTAGACGAACGGGCCGGTTGAACAGCTTTTTTCAAAGCGGATGCAAAGGTAAAAGAAAAATGATGATTGCAAAAAGGATTTCATAATAAAAAAACCAAAAGAATCGAGATTTAAAGTGTTGTAATTCAGTAAACTAAATTGTATTTTTGACTTCCTTAGGAAAGTATGATTTCATTCCTGGCCCGGTTTTATTCCATTAAGGTAAAATGGAATATTTTTCTCCGGGGAAATTTACCGGCCGGAATGCGAAAATTTCCGGAATAATCTTGAAGCATTCCATTCAAATGAATTTTAAAAAACACATCCGATGAAGGCAGGCGGTATGTTATTTCTTCTGGTTTTTTTTCTGGCGCAAGCTCAGTTTCTGCAGGCACAACCCAGGAAATTATTATTGGATTATTTGTCTGTTAAGGATGGATTGGCTGATGGCACTGTACATGCTGTTATCCAGGACAAATACCACTTGATGTGGTTCGGAACCCCATTTGGTCTGGACAGGTTCGATGGCAGAAACTTTTATCATTACCGTCAGGATCCCGGGAAATTGAATTGATTATCCAATAATAACATTGAAGTTATTTTTGAGGACCGGAATCATGTTATCTGGATAGGATGTCATCAGGGCGGTCTCAATCGTTTTTTGGATGAAACCGGGAATTTTAAGGTTTACAGGGCCGTTCCGGATAACAATACGAATTCTTACAGTGACATTGTGAATGCCATTTCGCAGGACTCGAAAGGAAATTTATGGCTGGGAACTTATGGCGGCGGTATAACAAGGTTTACTATTTCGACCGGAATATTTAAAACCTGGACACAGGCAGACGGGTTGCTGGACAATTATTCATTCGGTGCAATGGAAGACAAAACCGGGGTTAATAGGATCGCCAGGACAGAATAAATGACTTATAAATAAAAAATTCCCCGTCTGAAAACCAATGCAGACGGTGAATTTTTATATGCAGATTTTCCATTTTGAGTGATGGGTTTTTCGGATCATGCACACATCCATTTTAACTTCTTTCACTACGGACCTGATCTATAGTCAACCGTGCTGTCGGTGCCTGCCGGTGTGGTGATAATCCGGCCTTCATGGATGCCCCCGGCGAAAGCGCCGGGGTATTTTCATCCGGTTTTGTTTTGTCGGATGCTGAACAGGGCCGTTAATGGAAGGTGTCTGGTGCGATTTCTGGAGTTGTTTGAGCGGCACCTGAAATATACCCCTTTTGGGTGATTGTTTCCTGTGATCAGACTGATGAATTTTGTGCGTTGATGAACATGGAAAAAATGACGGCAAGGGATTGTGAAATTTTAGTGTTGATTGCTTTTGGTCATTCGGATCTGGAAATTTCTGAAAAGTTAGGCATCAGCCACCGGACCGTGAGTGTGAAACGGAAAAGCATCATCCGGAAGCTGAAGCTCAGGGATACCGCTCAATTAATCCGGTATGCGAAAGATAACGGTCTGGCATCCTTTTTTTTTCATTAAAAAATAACCCTTTTAAAAGTTTTTGATTCAGCGAATGAAACTGCGGCAAAGTGGTCCATCCAGAATGTTCAGCATGATAACTTCAGGTTTCTTTTTTATTTCCACCCCGCTCATTTTCAGTGAAATACACGTATCCGATTAATTCATATATTTGTATTCCTTAAACCAATGACTTCCTTTTTCCGAAGTCATCAAACAATTGAAATCATGAAAAAAATTGGTACAGCAGCAATTGCGGTTTTCGTCGTTGCATGGCTTTCACACGCGTCTTTCGGACAGGTTTTTACCGGTGATGAAGCAAGGAAACTGGTAGCGGGAGCTACCCGGGTTGTGACCGATACGGAACGGAACAGCATTTCCTTTATTGAACTGGATGCAAAGGAGTTTGTTGCTGCTTCAGGAAGTCTGCATTGGTTGCAGGAGGCTCTTCAGGTGAAGCCCGGGGAAGGGTATTCGTTATTCAAAACCGAAACCGATCAACTGGGCTACACCCACTTTCGTTACCAACAGGTTTATGATAACATCCCGGTTGAAAACGGCGTATTTTATGTGCACACGAAGGATGGAAGAGTGGTTTCAGCCAACGGGGAGCGTTACGGGCATATAGCGGTCGGTTCTGTACCGTCTATGACACCGGATGAGGCCTATCAGAAAGCGCTGCAAGCCTTTCCTTCAGAACACCTGATAAAAGATGATCAGAAGATTGCCAAACCCCAGTTGACTATTATCCCGTATGAACCGGTTTCCAGGCTGGCCTATAAATTTGATCTGTATTCATGGAGTCCGCTGAAAAGGGAATTTGTTTACGTTGATGCGCATGACGGGTCCATTTTTAAACGGGTGAACCGCATACACGATGGGGATGCAACCGGAACGGCCATCACCATGTTCAACGGCAACATCAGCATTACCACCGACAGTGTTTCTCCCACCCAATACCGCCTTCGGGAATCCGGCCGTCCTGTGGAAACATACGATCTCAACAACGGCACCAATTATGCAACCGCTGTAGATTTTACGGATGCCGATAACGACTGGACCACCACGACCAATAAGGATCATGCGGCAAACGATGCCCATTTCGGCGCTGAATCCACTTACGATCTCTATTTCAATAATTTCGGAAGGAATTCCTATGACGACGCCGGCACACCAATCCTCAGCTATGTCCATTATTCCACCGGTTTTGTCAATGCTTTCTGGGACGGTACAGCCATGACCTATGGGGATGGGGACGGAGTCAACTATGATCCGCTGACCTCCATGGAAATTGTGGGTCATGAAATAACCCATGGCGTTACCGAAACATCCTCAGGACTTGTTTATGCGGGTGAATCGGGTGCACTGAATGAATCGTTCAGCGATATATTCGGCACTACGATCCGCTTTACCTACAGCCCGGCTTATGGTTCCTGGTTTATTGGCGACCAGATGGTCATTAACGGCGGCTCGGGTTCCCCCTTCCGGAACATGGCTGATCCCAATCAGTTTCAGTGTGCCGATACTTATGGTGGCACTTATTGGAATAACGGCGATATAGTTCACTACGACAGCGGGGTACAGAATTTCTGGTATTATTTGCTGGTCACGGGCGGAACCGGGGTGAATGATAACGGGGATGCCTACACCATTAACGGAATCGGCCTGCAAAACGCCATAGCCATCGCTTACCGCAATAATAATGTGTATCTCACACCGGGTTCAACCTTTGCTGATGCCCGTGCCGGTGCCATCCAGTCCGCCATTGACCTGTTCGGCAGCTGTTCCAATGAGGTCATACAGACCACCAATGCCTGGTATGCCGTGGGAGTCGGCAGCGTGTTTTCCAATGCCGTGATCGCAGGCTTTAATGCGCCCAATACCTTTTACTGCGTGATTCCGGCAACCGTTAATTTTTTAAACGCCAGTTTGAATGCCACTTCTTACGCATGGGACTTTGGTGACGGAGGAACTTCCACCGCCCCCAATCCTTCCCATACCTATAATTCAGCGGGTAATTACACCATTACCCTGGTGGCCAACGGAACGGGAAACTGTACCTCAACCGATACGTTGGTGATCACCAGTTATATCTCGGTTACCAACGGTGGCGGACCCGTAACCGCCAACTGTACACCGGGAACAATCAGCAATTGTTGTGGCATCGGTATTTATAATTTTCAGTTTAATACGATAAATAAAAATTCAGGAAGCAGTGCTGAGGGATACAGGGATTTTACATGTTCCAATGCCACGACGTTAACGGCAGGCGATCCCGTGGCCATACACGTTTCCACAGGATCAACCACGAAAGAAAATGTTACGGCTTACATTGATTATGATAACGATGGATCCTTCAATAATACCAATGAACTTGTTTTTTCATCTTCCGACAAACTTCTGAATCACAACGGCATCGTTCATACGCCCACCACAGCTGCACTCAACACTGCATTACGCATGCGGGTCATGGACGATAAATCGGCAAATACCATCACATCCTCCTGTTATGTATCGCAAAACGGCCAGACCGAGGACTATACCCTGACATTTATTCCAAACATGCTGCCGCCGGTTGCCGATTTTACAGGCGCCCCGCTGACGGTGAATATCGGCGGCTCCGTGCAGTTTAATGACCTGACCATAAACGCACCTACGAGTTGGCTGTGGTCATTCCCGGGCGGAAATCCCGCCTCCTCCACCTTGCAGAATCCATCCGTTACCTACAACTCCCTCGGAATGTATGACGTGCAACTTATTGTTTCCAACGCTTTTGGCACCGATACGATGTTGAAAACGGATTACATTAACGTGGTTAATTATACCTATATGTGCAGCACAACCAGCACCACTGCCGCCACGGGGCTTTTATTTGATTCCGGAGGTCCTAATGGCGATTACCAGAGCAGCGAATCCTGCACCCTGCTTGTTCAGCCTCCTTGTGCCGATACCGTTATTCTTTCCTTTGTTTCCTTCAGCACCGAAGCCAACTGGGATTATTTCAAGGTTTATGACGGCACCACCACAACCGCACCGATGCTCATGAATATGAGCGGATCCACCCTGCCTCCACCGGTCGTCTGCCCGTCAGGAAACATGTTAATTGTTTTTACTTCCGATGCGATTATTAATGGAGCCGGGTATGAAGCAAACTGGAGTACGGTATTATGCCTTCCTTTTCCACCCGTGGCCTCCTTTGTCAATTCCGGTAATTCCTGCCTGGGTGTCGTTAAATTTGAAGATCATTCGACCAACGTTCCAACTGCATGGTCATGGGATTTTGGTGACGGATTCACCTCCAATCTCGAAAAGCCGGTTCACCAGTATGCTCTGTCGGGAACCTATCCCGTAGCATTGATTGCATGCAATGGATATGGTTGTGACACGGTGGTGAACAATATCGTAATCTCCCTGACCAGCGGCCCCGCACCGCCGGCCTGTACCCCGGCCACGTTAAATTACTGCTGCAATATGGGCATCATTAATGTCACCCTGAACTCCATTAATAATACCAGTGCCGATGCTTCCGAAGGCTACCAGGATTTTTCGTGCAATGCACAAACCAATGTTACGGTCGGACAATTGTACACCGTTTATGTCACAACAGGTCCGGTTTATAATGAAAATGTCAGGGTATGGATTGACTGGAATAATGATACGGCATTTTCAGTCAATGAACTGGTTATGACGAGCAATGCACAACTCACCAGCCATTTGGGAACTATTGCAATTCCGGGAACAGCGGTGCAGAATACTCCGCTGCGCATGCGCGTTGGATCCAACTGGTCCGGTTCTCCCGTTCCGGATCCCTGTACCGATGTGACGTACGGCCAGTTTGAAGACTACAGTGTTACCGTTCTGGGTCCGCTCCCGACCGCCCTTTTCAGTTACCAGTTGATGGCCTGCACGGGGACGACCAGTTTCTTTGATTTTTCAACCAATAACCCGACTTCATGGCATTGGGATTTCGGAGATGGTGATACGTCCTCACTTCAGTTTCCTGCGCATACGTATGCTTCGTCCGCCGTCTACACCGTACAGCTTATTGCCTGTAATACAAGCGGATGTGATACATTTTCTCTCAGCCTGAATGTCAGCGTGCTGACCGCAACGATCAACTATTCCGGTGTCCAGGAACCGGGTCAGCCCATTACCTTTACCGGAACCTCGAATAATGGATTAAACTGGTTGTGGAATTATGGAGACGGAAACCTGGGCAGTGGTCAGTCCACCGTTCATACTTACACGACAGGTGGCATTTACATCGTGGCCCTGACGGTTCTGGATTCATCCGGATGCCAGGTCACCGTTTATGATACGGTGGCAATTTCGGGAGTTGGTATCCAGGAATTTGCCGGAACCGCCGCTATCAGCGTATCACCAAATCCATTTTTCGGTGAAACACTAATTTCAGTTTCTGTTTCAGAAAGCCAGGATGTTTCGATACAGGTTTATGATATAATGGGAAGAACTGTGGAAACGATCATGCAGGATCATTGGCTGCAGCCGGGTCATTATGAATTCAGGTTCAAACCTTCCCAGCCCGGGGTATATTTTATCCGGATGCATAGCGGTTCATTCAGCCTGGTGAAAAAGGTAATTAAAATGAACTGATCCGCTGCTTGCAGCGGAATTTTCAATTCGACTTGACTTTTACAAGGACAAAGTCC
>CAYWHE010000029.1:0-27176 GCA_964458125.1 uncultured Flavobacteriaceae bacterium
TACCTTTGATGCCAACCCCATACAAAAGGTGGCTATCCGTCCAGGCGGAATTACAAGGGGGGCCTATGTATTGAAAATCAGTACCAATGCAGGTGATTTTTCAAGAAGGGTATTGAAATTTTAAAGACCCTGACCGGAGGTGTTGAAAGGTTTCTTTTTCCTCTTTTGTCCATGTGGTATTTAGTTGTACTTTTGAGGCGTTTTGATGAAAATATTTTCGATGTCAAGTCTTTGCCTGCTCAGTACTCCGGCCGACTACCTGCCAATGGGAATTATGTTTCTCTTCGCCATTGGTTTTGTACTGATCGTGATGCTGGTGACACACCTGCTTGGTCCCAGGAGGAAATCCAAAATAAAGCTTGACACGTTTGAATGCGGGATTGAGGCAAAAGGAAATTCCCGCATACCATTTTCCATCAAATACTTCCTTATCGCCATCTTATTTGTTTTATTTGACGTGGAAGTCATTTTTATGTATCCCTGGGCTGTCAATTTTAAAGATATGGGACTTAACGGTTTTATCGAAATGTTGCTTTTCCTTGGCCTTTTCCTGCTGGGATTTGTTTTTATCATCAGGAAAGGAGCCTTAAAGTGGGAATAGGCCTCCTGCATGATGAACAGTTAAACGAATTGATATGGCAAATATAACGAAGGCACCACAGGGTTATGAAGGACCCGGTTTTTTTGCCACCAAAACAGACCAGGCCGTAGGGCTTGCCCGCAAAAATTCCATCTGGCCATTGCCTTTTGCCACTTCCTGCTGCGGCATCGAGTTCATGGCTACCATGGCTTCGCATTACGATTTGGGAAGATTTGGCAGTGAAAGGCTGAGCTTTTCTCCCCGCCAGGCCGATCTCCTCATGGTGATGGGAACCATCGCTAAAAAAATGGGACCGGTACTTCGCCAGGTTTATGAACAGATGGCCGAACCCAAATGGGTTTTATCTGTAGGAGCCTGCGCCTCCTCTGGAGGAATCTTCGATACCTATAGTGTTTTGCAGGGCATCGACCGCATCATCCCCGTAGACGTTTATGTTCCGGGTTGTCCGCCACGACCCGAGCAGATTCTCGATGGCATCCTGAGAATCCAGGAACTGGTCGCCAAAGAGTCCATACGGAGAAGAGATGCTCCGGAGTATAAAGAACTGCTGGCCTCCTACGGTATGCAATAGAAATATTTCAGGTCAATAAGTCCCTCACACATGGATGCAGCAGCAGTATCGGAAAAAGTTAAAAATCACTTCGGTGATAAGATACTCGGAGACGAGATGCTTTACGATATTCCCTGTATCACCATCAGGCATGAAAACCTGCACGACCTGGTGACGTTTTTGAAAACGGATGAGGACCTTCAGTTCAGTTTTCTCACCTCCATGAATGCCATGCATTTTCCGGATGCAGCGGAAAAATTCGGCCTGGTTATTCATCTTCATAGCTGGAAACATCAGCTCCGACTGCGTCTGAAAGCCTATACCAACCAGGATCCCCCGGTCTTTCCGACATTCACCGACATTTTTCCTGCGGCCAACTGGATGGAAAGGGAGGCCTATGATTTCTTCGGATTCCGGTTTACCGGGCACCCCGATCTGAGAAGAATACTCAATATGGACAGCCTGGAGGGATGGCCCCTGCGTAAGGAATATCCGCTGGAAGACCAGGCCCGTTATGATAAGGATGATAAAATGTTTGGCAGGTAATATCCCTCTATGAAGAATCAGTTATGATCACGGAAGCAAACGAAGGACTTGTAAAAAAGGACTATACCACCCTCAACCTGGGTCCCACGCATCCGGCCACCCATGGTATTTTTCAGAATGTGTTAACGATGGACGGGGAGTTGATCGTGGAAGCTCAGCCTACCATCGGATACATTCACCGCGCTTTTGAAAAGCTGGCCGAACGAAGGCCATATGGTCAGATAACCCCCATTACCGACCGCCTTAATTATTGTTCCTCGCCCATCAACAATATGGGATGGCATATGACGGTGGAGAAACTGGCCAAAATAAAAATTCCCAAACGCGTGGAATACCTTCGGGTCATCATCATGGAACTGTCACGCATCGCTGATCACCTCGTATGTAATTCCGTTATCGGAGTCGACAGCGGAGCAATGACGGGTTTCCTCTACGTGTTTCAGTACCGCGAACATATTTATGAAATTTTCGAAGCCATTTGCGGGGCACGGTTGACCACGAACATTGGCCGTATAGGCGGGCTGGAACGTGATTTTTCACAGGATGCCTGGAAAAAAATCGACCAATTGCTCATTGAGCTGCCGAAAGGGCTGAAAGAGTTTGAAAGCCTGCTGGTCCGCAACCGCATTTTCATGGACCGTTCGATCAATTGCGGGCCCCTGTCGCAGGAAATGGCCCTTCAATACAGTTTTACCGGGCCCAATCTTCGCGCCACCGGCATCGACTATGACGTTCGCGTGATGCATCCCTATTCGTCCTATGAGGAATTTGATTTTATCATTCCGGTGGGCACACGTGGCGATACCTACGACCGCTTCATGGTTCGTGAACAGGAAATGTGGGAGAGCATTGGCATCATTAAACAGGCTATTCAGAAACTGGAAAAACTTGAAGACAAAACCACCTTCCATGCCGATGTTCCGGAATTTTACCTGCCTCCCAAGGATGAGGTTTACACCAGCATGGAAGCGCTCATCTATCATTTTAAAATTGTAATGGGTGAAACCGAAATTCCCAAAGGGGAGGTTTATCATGCCGTGGAAGGCGGAAACGGTGAACTGGGATTTTACCTGGTAAGCGACGGAGGGCGCACGCCGTACCGTTTGCATTTCAGAAGGCCCTGTTTTATTTATTACCAGGCTTACCCGGAAATGATTAAAGGCGCCTTCCTGAGTGATGCCATCCTCACCATGAGTTCCATGAATGTAATTGCCGGCGAACTGGATGCCTGAAATTAAATAAAAATGAGTCAGACCATAAACAATATAAAATTCAATGAGGAAACCCTGGCACTGGTGCAAAGGATGATGAATCGATACCCGGAAGGAAGGCATAAGTCGGCTCTGATTCCGGTGTTGCACCTGGCCCAGGCCGAATTTGACGGCTGGCTGAGTGTCCCGGTGATGGACTATGTGGCCTCCCTGCTGAAGCTTCAACCCATAGAGGTATACGAAGTGGCTTCCTTTTATTCCATGTTTAACCTGAAGCCTGTGGGCAAATGCGTGCTGGAAGTCTGCCGCACCAGTTCATGCTGGCTGATGGGAGCCGAAGATGTGGTTCGGCACCTGGAGAAAAAACTGGGAATCCAGGATGGGCAGACCACGGCCGACGGCATGTTTACCATTAAAACGGTGGAATGCCTGGGGTCATGCGGAACCGCGCCCATGCTGCAATGCGGGGCGGAATACCATGAAAACCTGAGCATGGAAAAGGTGGACAGCCTGTTGGAGAAATTAAAAACGGAAAATAAAAGAAGGTCCTATACGGATCAGTAATTTAATACAGGGAACCTGTGGGTCTAAAATTATTGCTTAAAAATGATGCTGTACCCGGCATCCGTTCATACGAAACCTACCGGGCCAATGGTGGATATGCTTCCGTTGAAAAGGCGCTGAAGACCATGACTCCTGAAGCCCTGGTGGAGGAGGTGAAAAAATCGGGATTGCGTGGCAGGGGAGGGGCCGGCTTTCCAACCGGAATGAAGTGGAGCTTCCTGGCCAAGCCTCCCGGAGTTGCACGGTACCTGGTTTGTAATGCCGATGAATCGGAACCCGGCACCTTTAAAGACCGATACCTGATGGAGCGAATCCCCCATTTGCTGATCGAAGGGATGATCACTTCCAGTTTTGCCTTGGGCGCCCATACCTCATATATTTATATCCGTGGTGAATATTTCTATATAGCCCGCCTCCTGGAAAGGGCCATCGATGAAGCGTATGCACATGGCTGGCTGGGAAAAAATATCCTGGGAACCGGATATGATCTTGATTTATACGTACACATCGGAGCCGGAGCCTACATCTGCGGGGAAGAAACAGCCCTGCTCGAATCACTTGAAGGAAAACGGGGCAATCCGCGAATCAAGCCTCCTTTTCCAGCCGTTGCCGGTTTATACGGCTGCCCTACCGTGGTCAATAATGTGGAGACAATAACGGCTGTAGTGCCCATCGTTAATGACGGGGGTGAGGCTTATGCGAAAATCGGTATTGGAAAATCAACGGGTACCAAATTGATTTCAGCCTCCGGTCATATTAACAAACCCGGCGTTTATGAAATTGAAATGGGATTACCGGTTGAAGAGTTTATCTATTCGGAGGAATACTGCGGCGGTATCCGCAATGGCAAAAAACTTAAAGCCGTTGTAGCCGGGGGTTCATCCGTTCCGATTCTGCCTGCCCACCTCATCCTCAAAACCGCCTCCGGAGAACCCCGGCTTATGTCCTATGAATCGCTGGGTGACGGAGGTTTTGTAACCGGCACGATGCTGGGTTCGGGTGGATTTATTGTGATGGATGAAGATACCAGCATCGTCAAAAATCTCTATACGTTTGCCCGTTTTTACCACCATGAGAGTTGCGGTCAGTGCAGCCCATGCAGGGAAGGAACAGGATGGATGGAAAAAATCATTCATAAAATCCTGGATGGTCATGGTTCCCTGAAAGACATTGATTTGCTCTGGGATATCCAAAGCAAAATTGAAGGAAAAACCATATGCCCTCTTGGTGAAGCTGCGGCCTGGCCTGTGGCTGCCGCCATCAGGCATTTCAGGAGCGAATTCGAGGAGTATGTTAAAAATCCGGCTTCGATCCGGGATGTGAAGCATTATTACCGGGTGAATAACCTGGAAATGGCATGAGGATTAATTACAGGAATGCCTGTTTGAATGGTGAGAAAAAGAAAGCCGCCTTCCGGGTTAAAACAGAAGGAACTGAGCCTGTTTAACCGGATACAACAGATCAGGGTAAATGATAAAAATTGAATTGGAAAGCACATGCCAAAGGTAACTATTGATAACCAAACCATTGACGTTCCGGAAGGAACCACGATTCTGGAGGCAGCGCGCATGATTGGTGGCCCCTCCGTACCTCCCGCCATGTGTTATTACAGCAAGCTGAAAACCACCGGTGGGTATTGCCGGACCTGCATCGTCAAGGTCACAAAGGGATCTGAAAAGGATCCTCGTCCCATGCCGAAACCGGTTCCTTCATGCAGGCAGACGGTTATGGATGGTATGGAGGTTCAGAACTTAACTTCTCCCGATCTGCTCGAGGCCCGTGCCGGTGTAGTGGAATTCCTGCTGATCAACCACCCGCTCGATTGCCCCGTTTGCGACCAGGCCGGTGAATGCCACCTGCAGGATCTGAGCTACGAACATGGCATGGCTCATTCCCGGAATGAATTTCCGCGCAGGACATTTGAAATGATTGACATCGGGAACAGGATCAAACTGCACATGAACCGATGCATACTTTGTTACCGTTGCGTCAAAGTTGCTGACCAGCTTTGCCCGGGCAGGTATCACGGGGTGATCAGCCGGGGTGATGCTTCCGAAATTTCCACCTATATAGAACATGCCGTTGACAATGAAATGTCCGGCAATATGATTGATGTTTGCCCGGTGGGTGCCTTAACGGATAAAACATTCCGGTTTAAATCCAGGGTCTGGTTTACCAAACCCATGAATGCCCACCGCACCTGCACCAAATGTTGCGGCAAGACGGTGTTATGGATGAGCGGGAATGAAATTTACCGCGTTACGGCAAGAAAGGACACCTACGGGGAAGTGGAGGATTTTATCTGTAACGAATGCCGCTACGATAAAAAGCAGCAAACGGACTGGGTCATCGAAGGTCCACGTCACATCAGCCGGCATTCTGTTATTTCCCAGAATCATTATGAGTCGCTCCGGCAACTGAAAATAGATATCTCCCGTCAGAAGCAACTGGCTGAAAGAGCGCATAATCCTCAATAGGGCATGATACCCGCAACACCTGTATGGAACTAACTGATTTTGTCTTTAAATTTATTTTCGTTTTTGCTGTCTTTGCAATAGCGCTTTTAGTCGCCACCTATAGCACGTATGCCGAGCGGAAAGTGGCGGCTTTCATGCAGGACAGGATCGGCCCCGACCGTGCCGGACCATTCGGCATCCTTCAGCCCATTGCCGATGCGGTAAAAATGTTCATGAAGGAGGAAATGATACCGGCGCAGTCGGATAAATTCCTGTTCATCCTCGGCCCTTGTATTGCCATGCTGACGGCCTGTATGACCGGAGTGGTGGTGCCCTGGGGAAATTCACTCATTCTGAACGGCAAGGAATATATGCTGCAGGTGACGGATGTCAACATCGGTATCCTTTACATATTCGGTGTTGTTTCCATCGGGGTATATGGTATCATGATCGGCGGATGGGCATCGAATAACAAATTTTCATTGCTGGGATCCATCCGTGCCTCCTCACAGATGATCAGTTATGAACTGGCCATGGGTATGTCCATCATAGCCCTCGTGATGCTCAGCGGCACGCTCAGCCTGCGTGAAATCGTTGAGCAACAGCACGGCTGGCACTGGAATGTGTTTTACCAGCCATTGGGCTTTCTGATCTTCATCGTATGCGCCTTTGCCGAATGCAACCGGACACCCTTTGACCTGGCCGAGTGTGAAACAGAGCTTGTGGGTGGCTATCATACCGAATACAGCAGCATGAAACTGGGCTTTTACCTGTTTGCCGAATACATCAATATGTTTATTTCATCGGCCGTCATTTCATCCCTCTTTTTTGGAGGATACCAGTTTCCTTTCATAGACTCGCTCGGACTTCCGCATAATGTATTATCTCTGCTCGGAACAGTAATCTTTTTCGGTAAAATATCCTTCTTTATTTTCTTCTTTATGTGGGTTCGGTGGACCATCCCCCGCTTCCGTTATGACCAGCTGATGCACCTGGGATGGAGGATCCTGATCCCGCTTTCCATCTTCAATGTGTTGATTACAGGTATTATTTCCTTATGGAGAAACGGTCAGTTACATTTCTGAACGGATGCAGTATGAACGGGGAGGCCAATGAAAATAACGGAATGAATTATAAATCCAAAGCGCCATGCAATTAACGAACCGGTCCAGGGTAGTGGGAAATAAAGAGATGACGTTCCTCGAAAGGATATACCTTCCGGCCATCCTGGGCGGACTGATGATAACCCTCAGGCATTTTTTTAAAAGGAAGGTAACCATCCGGTACCCCGAGCAGAAGCGACCCATGGCACCCGTTTACAGAGGTCAGCATGTGTTGAAGCGGGATGAGCAGGGGAGGGAAAATTGTACGGCCTGCGGATTGTGCGCGGTTGTCTGCCCGGCGGAGGCCATCACCATGACGGCAGCCGAACGCAAAAAGGGCGAAGAACAAATGTACAGGGAAGAAAAATACGCCTCCGTTTACGAGATCAACATGCTAAGGTGTATTTTCTGCGGTCTTTGCGAAGAAGCCTGTCCGAAGGAGGCTATTTTCCTGACCGACCGTATCGTTCCCTCAAGTTTTGAAAGAGGAGGATTTATTTACGGGAAGGATAAGTTGGTAGAACCTGTAAATGAGCGGGTTGATATATCCAAACGAACCCATGCCCATCGTCATGGTAATTAATCATTTTCTGCCTACAAGTTAATTTATAAATTCGCAGCGCAAACCGGAACCGGGCACAAACAGGAAACCATTCCATCATCCAAGACACGATTTTGCCAAACCTCACCACCACCGAATTTGCATTTTACGGATTATCCGCATTGACCCTGTTCACTGCCATGATGGTTGTATTTTCCAAAAAACCTGTTCACAGCGTCATCTTTCTGATTTCCTGTTTTTTCACCATTGCCGGTCATTATATCCTGATGAATGCCCAGTTTCTGGCAGCCGTTCATGTGATCGTTTATGCAGGCGCCATTATGGTCCTGTTCCTGTTCACCATCATGTTTCTGAACCTGAATGCTGAAGTGGAACCCCATAAGCCTGTCATGCTTAAAGTGGCCGCCGTAATTGCGGGAGGTATTCTGATGATGGTTCTGGTCGGCATTTTAAAGGGGGCAGAAAACCTGATACCCGTTGCCGGTGATGGGCAGATTGGTCTGGTGAAGAACCTGGGAAAGGTTTTATATGAACAATACATGCTCCCGTTTGAAATTTCCGCCGTACTCTTTCTTTCGGCCATGGTAGGTGTTGTGATGATCGGAAAAAAAGAAATGCAATGAATAATTTCTTCGAAGCCATACCCGTCAATCATTATGTCTGGCTTTCAGCCATTCTTTTCAGCATAGGGGTATGCGGGGTGCTGATCAGGCGTAATGCCATCATCCTTTTTATGTGTGTGGAACTCATGCTGAATGCCGTGAATATATTACTGGTGGCTTTCTCCACGCTGCACCAGGACCCAGGGGGACAGGTTTTTGTTTTCTTCATCATGGCCGTAGCCGCTGCAGAAGTGGCGGTGGGACTGGCCATCCTGGTGATGGTATACCGGAACATCACATCCGTTGACATCAACCTGCTGAATAAACTAAAGTGGTGACCGAATATGAGAAATAACTGTTAACCAAGCCGACCTGACCTGATGACAAACCTGATCTGGCTTGTACCGATTTTACCTCTTGCAGGATTTCTGCTGAATGGTATTTTCAATCAGAAAATGCCCCGAAGACTTGCAGGATTCCTGGCATCGGGTGTTGTGTTCGCTTCTTTTGCAATATCCATGCTCATTTTTATCGAGGTGCAGAGCGGGAACGGGCAACCGGTAACAGTTTCATTTCTGGAGTGGTTTTCAGCCGGGAACCTGCATATCGAATTCTCCTTTCTGGTCGACCGTATTTCTGTCCTGTTTCTGCTCGTGATAACCGGTGTAGGATTCCTGATTCATGTTTATTCCATCGGCTACATGCATGCCGATGAAGGTTACCAGCGTTATTTCTCCTACCTCAACCTGTTCGTGTTTTTCATGCTTTTGCTTGTGCTGGGATCCAACTATGTCGTCATGTTCGCAGGGTGGGAAGGGGTTGGATTATGTTCCTACCTGCTGATCGGATTCTGGTTTAAGAACAACAATTTCAACCATGCCGCTAAAAAAGCCTTCATCATGAACCGGATCGGTGATCTGGGTTTCCTGTTGGGCATGTTCCTGCTCTTTACTTCCTTCGGCAGCCTGGATTACAATCATATTTTTGAAACGGCCTCTTCCTGGCCAACCGGTGATGTGACGATCACGGCCATAACCATATTGTTATTCATCGGGGCCATGGGCAAAAGCGCCCAGATTCCTCTTTATACCTGGCTGCCAGATGCCATGGCCGGGCCGACACCCGTATCAGCACTGATTCATGCTGCCACCATGGTAACTGCAGGTATTTACATGATCATCCGGTCACATGTATTGTATGCGCTATCTCCAACCGGTTCAGAATTTGTGGCCATTATCGGGATGGTTACCGCTCTTTTTGCAGCCACCATCGGCCTGGCACAAACGGATATCAAGAAAGTGCTTGCCTATTCCACGGTGAGTCAGCTCGGTTATATGTTTGTAGCGCTTGGTGTCGGAGCTTTTGGTACCGGACTGTTTCACGTGGTTACGCATGCCTTCTTCAAGGCCCTGTTGTTTCTGTGCGCCGGTTCCGTTATTCATGCCATGAGCGGAGAACAGGACATCAGGTACATGGGTGGACTGAAGAAAAAACTTCCGGTAACGCATCTTACCTTCCTCATTGGAACCTTAGCCATAAGCGGAGTTCCTCCGTTTGCGGGCTTTTTCTCCAAGGATGAAATACTCTCCATGACCTATCTGCATTCAGTTCCCATGTTTATCGTGCTGGCCATTACTTCTGTTTTAACGGCTGTTTATATGTTCCGCCTTTATTGGCTGACGTTTCATGGTGATTTCCGCGGAACCCGTCAACAGGAGGAACATCTTCATGAATCACCTGCCACCATGACCGTTCCTCTTATCGTCCTGGCCATCTTGTCGGCAACAGGCGGATTTATGGGCATGCCGTCCGTATTTCACATGCCTCACTGGCTGAACGGCTTCCTGGCTTCTGTATTGGATTCAGCCGGAGAGCCTGAGGTTTCGCATACTTTTGAATATGGTTTAATGGGTGTTTCCATTGTCGCCCTGCTGATAATCATCATGACCACCCGCCGATATTATCTTGTAAGTAAAAAGGTGCCGGGTGATGAAATTTCCTTCAGCCCGGTCACCAGGATGCTTTATCACAAGTACTGGGTGGATGAGTTTTATGATAATATGATTGGCAAGCCCCTTCAGTGGTTCTCTGCCCATGTCATCAAAAACATAGAAGTGCACCTGATCGACCGCATGGTGAACCTGTCCGGGATTGCCTTGCAGGCCGGCAGCAACACCCTGCGATACATTCAGTCAGGACAAATTGGTTTATACATTTTTATCATGGTAGCCGGCATCATCGCCCTGCTGTTGTTTCAACTGATGATGTAAAAGAAAATGCTGACCCTGATACTGATCATACTTCCCGCACTGGCCTCATTGGCCTGTCTGCTGCCTGGACAAAGGCAGGTGAAGTACCTGGCCCTGGCGGCTTCCCTCTTTCAGCTCGGGGTTAACCTGTATGCCTGCAGCCTGTTTGTGACGGGCGGAGGCACGCAGTTTATGGCTGATTATTACTGGATGCAGGAATTCGGTATCAGTTTTAAAGCCGGTATGGATGGCATCAGCCTGCTGTTGGTACTGCTGACCAATATTTCCATTCCCCTGATTCTGCTGTCGTCCTTCGGCCGTGAAATTTCCAGCCCCCGTGCTTTTTTCAGCCTGATCCTGCTCATGCAGGCTGCCCTGATTGGCGTATTTACATCCCTGGACGGATTTCTGTTTTACGTATTCTGGGAGCTGGCGCTGATCCCTGTTTACTTCATATGCCTGCTTTGGGGCGGTGAAAATCGTATACGCATAACGTTAAAATTTTTCATTTATACCCTGTCCGGCAGTTTGCTGATGCTGGTGGGTTTTATATACCTGTACCTGCAAACGCCGGGTCAGCACAGCTTCGATATTCAGGCCCTGTATGCACTGGAACTTCCGGCAGAGCAGCAGTCTTATTTGTTCTGGGCCTTTTTCCTGGCTTTCGCCATTAAGATACCCATTTTCCCCTTTCATACCTGGCAGCCCGACACCTATACGGATGCACCCACACAGGGATCCATGCTTCTTGCCGGCATTATGCTCAAGATGGGATTGTACGGGCTGATCCGCTGGCTGTTGCCCGTTCTGCCGGCCGGTGTGCATGAATGGGGGCATGTGGCACTGATAGCCTGTGTGGCGGGAATTGTTTACGCATCCTGCATGGCCCTGGTGCAGAAGGACTTTAAGAGACTGATCGCCTATTCTTCCATCGCCCATGTGGGACTTATTGCAGCAGGAATTTTTACGCTCAATATACAGGGGTTGCAGGGCGCCATGTTGCAGATGATGAGCCATGGCATCAATGTAATCGGACTCTTTTTCGTAGCTGATATCCTCATGAACCGCATGAATACACGCCATCTGGATGAACTGGGTGGTGTTGCCGGACAGGCTGGTAAGTTTGCTGTTTATTATATGGTAATCCTGCTGGGAAGCGTGGCCTTGCCGCTCACCAATGGCTTTGTCGGAGAGTTTATGCTCCTTAACGGAGTGTACCAGTACAGTTCAGTAATGGCGGCGTTTGCCGGCTTAACCATCATATTAGGTGCGGTATATATGCTCAGAAGCTACCAGGCCGTTATGCTGGGCGACCGGGTGGTCAGCGAAAAAGTCTTTACACCGCTCACCCATACTGAAACCACCATACTTTTTGTAATCACGGTGCTGATCATCGGATTTGGCATTTATCCAAAACCCCTGCTCCTGATGACAGAAACGGATATTCAAATGATCTTAAACCATGCCTTGCTGCGCTAAAGGGGAACAAGAAAGATGAATGCACTTATAGCGGTAACAGGACTCGGTGTACTGACCATGCTGGCCGAGATATTCAGTATCAGGAAAATAGTTTCCTGGCTGGTTATTCCGGGAATAATTCTGTCCCTGGTGTTCTGTTTCTTCGATTGGGGCAGTTCCGGCCGTTATTTTAACGATATGGTTTACTGGGATAACTATGCCCTTGCTTTCGCCGGTGTGCTGATGGTTATCTCCCTGCTTTGGTTTATCCTGGCCGGCCCCTATTACAATTCCAAACCAACACTGGCCGACAGTTACGCCATTATACTGTTTGCCCTGGCGGGTGCCCTCATCATGGTTTGTTATGCCAACCTGGCCATGTTGTTTATCGGGATTGAAATTCTATCCATTTCCTTTTATGTACTGGCGGCCAGTAATAAATCAGAACTCCGTTCGAATGAAGCCGGCCTTAAATATTTTCTGATAGGTGCATTTTCGAGCGGTTTCCTGCTATTCGGCATTGCGCTCATCTATGGGGCGAGCGCGACTTTCAACATGCAGTCACTGACGGTCTATGTGACCACCCACCAGGGAAGCCTGCCCGGTATATTTTATGCCGGTATGCTGTTGATGCTGGTAGGCATGACTTTTAAGGTAGCCGCTGTTCCTTTTCATTCCTGGGCTCCTGATGTCTATGAGGGCGCCCCGACCCTGATCACTGCCCTGATGTCAACCGTGGTGAAGACGGCCGCTTTTGCAGCGCTATACCGCCTGTTCGGAACCTGTTTCGCCCCCATCTCAACGGAATGGTCCGGTATTATCTGGATCATGGCAGCAGCCAGTATGCTAGCCGGGAACATCCTGGCGGTTGCCCAGAACAGTCTGAAAAGAATGCTGGCCTATTCCAGTATTTCACATGCCGGCTATATGCTGCTGGCCGTGCTGGCCGTCAACGATCTGTCGGCTCCGGCCATACTCCTTTACGCAGCAGCCTATTCCGTTGCTTCCATCTGTGCTTTTACGGTTTTACAGCAGGTAAGTATTCATTCCGGGGATGAAAGCATAGCGGGACTGAAAGGGTTTGCCAAAGCACATCCTGTCCAGGCCTTTATCCTGATCCTGACCATGCTTTCCATGGCAGGTATTCCGCCTGTCGCTGGCTTTTTCGCTAAATACTATGTCTTTTATGCCGCCCTTAAAAGTCAGTATACCGGACTGGTGGTGATTGCCGTGGTGAGTTCCCTGATCGGGGTATATTATTATCTGCGCGTTGTGTTTACCCTGTTCCAGGAAACAGGCAATAACAGGCATTCGTATGCCTTCGGCAGGGTAGAAACCTTTCTTTTATCCCTTGGCGGTTTGCTGATCCTGTTGTTGGGGTTGATGCCGAACCTGCTTACCGGCTTGCTGTCATAATGGTTCAAAGACCCATTTTCTGTTTTAACGGACTGATTATACTCATAAAACTTGACTGTAAATCCATATTTTTTCTAAATTCGCACCCTCAATTTATTAACCATACATGGCACCATTGAAAAAAAATTTCGCTTCAAGCAAGGAGAGTAATACACAAGGCAATCCATTTAATGAAATGATTCAGCGGTTTGATGTTGCCGCCAAAATCATGAAACTTGATGCAGATGTATACGAGATCATGAAAACACCCGCCAAGCAGATTGAAGTGAGTCTTCCCATTAAGCTTGATAACGGCAAAACAAGGGTATTTGAAGGCTACCGCATTATACATTCCACCGCTTTGGGACCTTCCAAGGGAGGTATCCGTTATTCCATGGAAGTCAATATTCACGAAGTGAAGGCACTGGCCGCCTGGATGACCTGGAAATGCGCCATTGCCAATATCCCATATGGCGGAGCGAAGGGAGGAATAACCTGTGATCCTTCCTTAATGACCGTTGGGGAACTGGAGCGCCTGACCAGAGCCTATACCGGAGCCATGAGTGATATTTTTGGCGTAGATAAGGATATTCCTGCACCGGACATGAATACCGGTCCCAGGGAGATGGCCTGGATCGTGGATGAGTTTTCAAAAATAAAGGGTGGTTTTACGCCTGGTATTGTAACCGGCAAACCGCTTCACCTGGGTGGATCACTCGGACGGGTGGAGGCTACCGGAAGGGGAGTGACCACGGCAGCCCTTGCAGCCATGCAAAAAATGAAAATGAATCCAAAAAAATGCACGGCAGCCGTGCAGGGATTCGGAAATGTGGGCTCTATTACAGCCAAACACATGCACGATAACGGCATTAAAGTAGTAGGTATTTCCGATCATACCGCTGCTTTTTATGATCCGAAAGGAATTAATATAGCTAAAGCTATTGCTTACCGTGACAGTAACAAGGGAGTATTAAGGGGCTTCAAAACCGGTAAACTGATCGGCAATGAAGAATTACTGGAACTGAAAGTGGATGTGCTGGCTCCTTGTGCTCTCGAAAATCAGATTACCGGAACGAATGCGGCAATGATTAAGGCCAAAATGATCGTGGAAGGAGCAAACGGACCCACCACCTCTGCCGCCGATGAGATTTTGCACAAAAAGGGAGTCGTGGTAATTCCGGATATTCTGGCCAATGGCGGTGGAGTAACCGTATCCTATTTTGAATGGGTGCAGAACAGAACCGGTTATTACTACAGGGAAGAAGAAATTACCCGGAGAGCGGATTCCTGGATGAGCAAAGCCTTCCATAACGTTTGGGAGGTGGCCCAGGAGCATCATGTTTCCATGCGTATTGCCGCCTATATTTTTGCGCTGAATAAAGTTTCCATTGCCATTAAGTCAAGGGGAAGTTTTTAAATCCCGTTTTTATTGAATAATCCAGATAAAAATGTTTTGAAAACAATTGTATTTCAAACATTTGTTGTACATTAGTGATAATTTTACATAAAGAAAGAACCCGTTTTCAGCCTGCCCGAAAAATTAATTCTTTCTTTTGATTGCAGTTTCTTGATGTGCAACTCAGTCAAATACCTTTCATTATGGACATCCACCGCGAAGGTCACCGGATCATTCTGACAACCATTTTTTCCCTGCTGGCCATCAACATGGCCCTGTTTTATTTTCTGAATGACCATGAACTCATCAAGATTTCCGTGGTGGTGTTGTCCGGTATTTTCTTTTTGCTCATACTCCAGTTTTTCCGTTACCCGAGGCGCACCCTGACGCTGAATGATAAATATATTATCGCACCGGCCGATGGAAAAGTACTGGTCATTGAACAAACTGAAGAGCCGGAGTATTTTAAGGACAAGCGCATACAGATTTCCATTTTTATGTCGCCCGTCAACGTGCATGCCAACTGGTATCCGATGAGCGGTCTTGTCAAATATCTTCGTCATCACAAGGGAAAATACCTGGTGGCCTGGCATCCCAAATCCTCAACAGAAAATGAGCGGACGAGCATTGTGATTGAGAAAGAGTCGAAAAGCGAGATCATGGTCAGGCAGATTGCCGGGGCACTGGCCAACAGGATCGTGTTTTATCCTCATGAAGGGGACATGATCCGGCAGGGCGCTGAACTGGGTTTTATTAAATTCGGATCCAGGGTGGATGTGTTTTTACCCCTGACGGCAAAGGTGGACGTCAAGCTGAACCAGAAAACCAGGGGAGGCGTTACCGTTCTCGCTGAACTTGCCTGAAAGTTGGGATGCCGAATCTCTTTTCGTAAATGAACTCAAGAAAGCTGATGTTCATGATCAGCATCAAAAAGCCATAGGCATGGTCCTCCATCGGTATCGTGTAAATCCTCAGGCCTGAATTTTCCATATCGTTGTAAATGACCACGGGGAGTGCCGTCAGAAAGCCATTGACCAGCAAAAACATGATATATGATCCGGCATACATCAAATAAAATTTCCCCAGGAAACGGGCCTTTTTATAGATGAGAAAGGTCAGGTAAATGCCGGCAAACAGACAGGAACTGAACGTATAGGCCTTGTCGTAATAAAAAAAAGCCGAAACGAACAGTGCTGACGCCAACAGGATGTTTAAAGCCGGTACGGCAGGTGCGAGCAGGTCTTCTTCGATGTAATAGTTGAAAACCTGGTAGGTGAAAATGCAGGCATAGGGTATGGTCAGAAAAAACAAACATTCTTCCATGGGTAATCCAAACCAGTAAATGCCCAGGATGTATCCCGGGTTGAAACTCCAGATACCCCATTTGGTAAAGAAGTGGTCCCATACGATGAAAACAGCAGCCGTGATTAGCCAGCCTGGAAGCATGTGTTTCCAGTATTGCCTGAAGTGGACCTTCCGTTCAAAGGAAAGCAGGAACGGAAAAATAAACGAAAAGAAATTAATCAGCAGGTACGTGTATTTCATCAGGATGAAACTTGACGGGAGATTACCATTGTCCAGGGGCGAAGTTAAGAGTTTGACACATAATGACAATCCAGGCATGTAACCCCTTGCTGTTCCGGACGTGTTAGAAACACTCCTTCTCCTGAGAAAGATTACAAGAACAGGCTTAGAGAAGGATTACATGGAATAATTTTGATCACCTGCTCCTGATCGTTTTGCTTCGTTTTATACCAAATGATCCTCACACAGTACGGGAACGGCCACCTGTTGCCAAGGGAATCTTCCATATATGTGTTGCCCTGATACTGTTATAGAAATGGCCAGTTTCGGCCCAATGCTTTCTGAACCATGTTGATTTTGAAATTAATTCCACCCTTCCAGCTTCCTATGCATCCGGCATTTTTGCTTCCGGGTGGAGTTACCTGAATGATCACCGCACCGGCCCACCTTATGCCTTCCCGGATTTTTAAAATAACAAGGAAAATTCCGGGAATTTCTTTGGTCCCAAACAGCCATTCAGCGAAAAAACCGGATGGGATTTCCGCCCTCACGTCCTGAAGGCTGACCAACTGGAATACATCTCCAGCGGGCTTCAGTACCCGATTCCGACCGGGAAGCGCCTAACGGGTATCCATTGAGCTGACGGTCGTAACGGATGCTAACTATATACTCTATACGAATAATTCCGGATGGTACTTTTCTGCCGGTTCCATTATTCACCGGTTTGATGAACAGGTTCCGGGGATTCCCCCGTTGGAAATCAGGCAACCGTCTGTGCGGGAGCAAGATTGGTAATCCTAAGGTTATTTGTACACCCGGGATTTTCACGTGAGGATGCATGTAACCCGGCATTTTTTAAAAGAATGGTTAATTTTGCAGGAAAAAACGGTGTCCGACTTTGTTTTCTCTCCTTTCCCCGTCATTACTACTGAACGGTTAACCCTTCGTCAACCTTCCCAGGATGATGCTGAACCCTGGTATTTTTTAAGAAGCGATCCGCAGGTGTTACAATACATCAACCGGGAACCGGCGAAGGATGTTCAGGAGGTCAGGGACTTAATTTCGCGTGTATGCGAAGGAATTGAAAAGGGCGATTCGATTGCCTGGACCGTCACCATGCGGGATAAACCGGATATGATTGGCAGCATTTCATTCTGGAGGATGCAAAAGGAACATTACCGGGCTGAAATCGGATACGTTTTGCATCCGGACTTGCATGGAAAGGGTTTGATGTCAGAAGCAGCGGCTGCCATTGTTGATTACGGTTTTCGTGTTATGAAACTCCATTCCATTGAAGCTCATATCAATCCGGCTAATAAGGCTTCCCGGTACCTGCTTGAAAAACTCGGATTCGTCCGGGAGGCTTATTTCCGGGAAAACTTCTTTTATAACGGGGATTTTCTTGATTCTGCCGTTTATTCACTGATCAATCCGGTTAAATAGCCGGGCATACCTGCCATTTTGAAATATACCATGACCTGACATGGCATAAAATAAACCAGTAGCATTTTCAAAAGTCTCAATATGTCTGAAAATAAAAGCCCATGAAAAAATATGCTCTTATCGGGATCCTGTGCATGATTCAAATCCGGGTTATGGCTCAAAATCAAAACATCTCGAACGGCACCGTGTTCGAAGGTGAGCCATTTATTGCCGTCAATCCGGTTAATCCGGAAAACCTTGTGGTGTGCTGGATGGGTTTTGATTTCGGAAACGGGAGCGGGTTGACCATTAAGTTGCGATCCACCTTTGATGGAGGATCATCCTGGACACCGGTGGTGATGATGCCTCACCAGGTTCAAAGTCATACCTCAGCCGACCCTTCCATGGCTTTTGACGAAAATGGAAAATTATTTATCAGTTATATCGACTATCGTAAAAACCCGGATTCCGGCGGTGTTTATATATGCCGGTCCCTGGACGGTGGGTTGACCTGGAGTATTCCGGTAAAAGCCATTGATGCCTATGATGACGGTGCCAAAATTCCGGTTGACCGGCCCTGGTTAAGCCTGGACGGACATGGAAACCACCTTTTCCTGACCACCAAACCGGCACCGTGGATTCCGGCGCCCAACAGGCCTTACTTTCTCTCATCTTCCGATAGTGGTCAGTCCTGGGGGGCCTGGCGGTATCTTGATTCCACCGGGTACCTGGTGGGGAATCTCATAGTAGCTCCCATGGCTTCCCCGGCCGTTTCGTCCAACGGTTGCGTTTATGCTGCATACCCCTCTTTTCTTCCAAGCCAGGGACTTGTTCCCAGGTTTATCCTGGCAAAAAGCTGCGATGGCGGAACCGGATTCAGTTATTACCCGATGCTGAATATTACCACGCCAGCCGTCAACGATTCAGCAAAACTGGCTTACCTACTGCTGGCCGATCCGGCCGACAGCAATCATCTCGTCTTTATTTTCCCGGATGCAAATGCCGGAGATATTGACATCAGCATGATAGAAAGCACTGATGCCGGAGTTACCTGGAGCCAACCCACACGGGTAAATGATGATCAGCCCGGTAATTCCGTGATGCAGGATATGCTGTGGGCTGCCTTTGATGCTGATGGCGATCTGCTCATCACCTGGCGTGACCGCAGAAATGCCGCAGGCACAGGCTACCCGGTTGCTTCCGATTATTATGCCGCTTTCCGTGATAACGACTCCCTGAATTTCTTTCCTAATTTCCGGTTATCGGATTCGCTGGTGGCCTTCCATCCCATACTGGTGCAGGATGGAAATGATTTTATGTCATCCGTGGTCCGGAACGATACCGTCAGCGCTGTATGGGCGAATACCCGCGACGGTTCCCTCGATGTCTGGTTTTCCCGCCTCGATGCCAGGACCGGGAACAGCACAGGGGTTTTACAGCTGGCGGGCGAAACTGTTACCATCGGTGCCTATCCTAATCCTTCCAGCGAGAGTTTTACCATTGTCTCTGCAAAACCAGTTGGTCGATACCGCATGCTGGATCCGGGTGGTAAAACAATCCTGACCGGACAAACGGAGGACCAATTCATTAAAATAGATCTCACCGGCTATCCGGGAGGATTGTACCTGCTGGAATCAATTTCCGGGATACAGAAGTCAGTCATGAAGCTTATGTTGAAATGACCAGGAACCGGCTCCAGGTGCATTTTAGTCCGGATGAAAGCACCAAAAAAATTTCATATTTTGTTTTTATAGCCTATCTTTGGGGTTCCAAACAACCAGGATCATGCATATAACAGGAACCCTAAAACTGAAAAAAGAAGAGCAGGCAGTCAGCGACCGATTCCGCAAACGCGAGTTTGTATTAACCGATAACAGTTCCTCCCAGTATCCCCAGCATATTCTTTTTCAATGTACACAGGATAAATGCAGTTTGCTGGATGGCATCCGGGAAGGAGAGGTGGTGACGGTTCATTTTAATTTAAGAGGCCGCGAATGGAACAGCCCCCAGGGTGAAATTAAATATTTTAATACGCTGGAAGCCTGGAAATTCGAACGCCAGGGAAACGTTGCGCCTGCTGAAAACAGCCAGCCACAAACCAATTACCAGGAAACGCCTATTCCGGAAAAAGACGACCTTCCATTCTGATCTTTCAGGCTGCAGCAGTCTGATTTTGTTTCCTTCATGAAACGGGTGCATGCATCCTGCCTTCGCCTTTCGTATTGAATTCAGTCATTTGGACCGGCTTTAGTTTCCTGTCCCATCCGGGCTTATTTTTTTGTCAGCCTGTTTAACCCTGCTTTTGCCTTCTGATCGATACTGTTCTGGTATTCATGGTTGCGAAGAGCCAGGCATTTCCGGTAATAGCTTTCGGCTTTGGATGCTTCACCTTCCTCCTCATAAAGAAGGCCCAGGTTTAAGGCGGCATTGGCTGCAAAATACCACGTTTGCCTTTGGCCGTTCGCATACGTGGATTCATAATATGATTTGGCTTTCACTTTTTGACCTGTTTTATCAAATATCCTGGCCATCCGGTATGTCAGTTCCAGTTGATCCTTCAGGTGTGGAAAATCGGCAATTTTCCTGCCGGCCAGTTCAGCCAGTGAACGCTGGTAATAACCCCCATCAAACAACAGCCTGGAACGAAGCAGGTACAAATTGGGAAGTTCCATCAATTCCGCTTCCCGATCCGCCTGTTTGTCTTCATCTGCAAAATCATTTCCTGTTTTGCGGATGATTTGAAGATACCGGTAATAACCGGCTGTATCGCCTTCGAGGTAGCTGATCCAGGCTAATTTCTGATGGGCAGCTTTTATAAAATTCTGACCGCCGAACTGATCCAGGTAAAGTTGAAAGTATTTTTTAGCCGACAGGTCAAGTGCAAAGAGGTGGGCACTTCCATGCATAAAATCGAGATAGGGGAGTTTGAATATTCCTTTTCGATCGTGGTAATAATCCATCAGTTCAAAAGTTTTGGCGCTTTGCCCCGTGGTATTGTAAAAATTGGCAACGGTAAAAAAGATCAACGGGCCGGCGTTTTTCATGTCAACCGCACGGATCAGGGCGTTAACAGCCGGTTCATCTTTCAGCAGGTGGTGGTGCAGGAACAGGTAAAGGAACAGGTTTTCCTCATAGAGCCAGGTATCCTCCCGGTTATTTTTCGTATACTGATAAAGTGATTCCAGTTCCCCAATACCCTGACGGATACTGCCGTCCATACCGACCATCCTGACCACCCATTGGTAGCTTTCCGGGACGGCACCTACCAGGGCATGCAACACGCCCATGGCCTTCAGATTGGCATGAAAATCCGGAAATTTTTTACGGCCGGCTTCGAGCAATTTGTACCCTTTCCTGATTTCAAGGGCTGCACTGATAAATTCCCTGAATTTGATTTTGATGGCTGCCGTTTGAATCAGCACTTCCGCTTCGGCCATCGCATAATATGGATTTTCCTGATCTCCCGCTTCAAAACGGTGTACGGCATAGTCCTTCCATGACTTCAGCTTTTCAAAATCGGATGATTTCTCGGTGACAAATGCCGTCAGAAAGAGTATTTTACTTTCCAGGAATACGGTGGCGTCATTTCCGGGATTGCTGTTTTTTTCCCGGCTGATCAGTTCCCTGGCTGAATCAAACTGCAGCCCGATAATTTTTTCGTATGCCCTTTTGCAATTATCATTCATGATGAATTCAGCCGTAACCCGGCCCGGGAAAAAGAGCAGGCTGCTGAAAAGCAAAAACCGGTCAATCGTCCTGAAGAATTGAAGCAGAGGCATGAAGCAGGAATGGAATAGTTCACAACAAAAAAAAGGATTTCTTTTCAGAAATCCTTTTTAATCTTTGCACCGGTTTGTTATTCGGCAAAACTGGCGTCAACCAGAATACGGCCGCAATGCTCACAGACAATCACTTTTTTATGCTGTTTGATGTCCAGTTGGCGTTGAGGGGGAATTTTGTTAAAACATCCTCCGCAGGCATCGCGGGAAATGGTGACCACGGCAAGGCCGTTAACCGCATTTTCACGAATGTTCTTATAGGCGCTCAGAAGCCTCTCCTCAATGATGGCTTCTGCCTGTTTGGACAGGTTTTGCAGATCTTCCTCCTCTTTCTGCGTTTCCGCAATAATGGTATCCAGTTCATTTTTTTTGTTCTGCAGATCGGCAGTACGCTCTTCCAGCGTTTGCTGGGAGGCTTCGATGATGGCGTTTTTGGCAGTCAGTTCGGCAGCGAACTCCCTCGTCCGTTTTTCAGCGAGCTGAATTTCGAGCCGCTGAAATTCGGCTTCCTTGGTCAGCGAATCATATTCCCGGTTGTTTTTGACATTCATCTGCTGGCTGTCATATTTCTTAATCAACCCCTGTGCATCTTTGACTGCTTGTTTCTTGCTGTTAATCTGATCATTAATCTGGGCGGCTTCCTGGGTGTAATTGCTGATGCGGGTTTGCAGTCCGGCAACTTCATCCTCCAGGTCGCTGACCTCCATGGGCAGTTCACCCCTTACGATCCTGATTTTGTCGATTTGGGAATCGATGTATTGCAACTGGTATAAGGCGCGTAATTTTTCTTCAATGGTAAATTCCTGTCCGGGTTTTGCTTCCGGAAAAAATAACTTAACAGGTTTTTTTATTTCAAGCACGGCTAACAGCGATTCTTTCTTTTGTCCCTGTTTGGGTTCTTTTTTAACGAGTTCAGCATTGCTGATTCTGGAATCACGGCTGATGGCCGCTTTTTTATCGGAAATTTTTACAGGTTCTTTTTCCACTACTTTTACAGGTTTTCGCTCTGCTGGCTTCGCCATTTTTTTATCCATAGTTGTAGACTTCTTCGAGTCGGATGATTTAATATTTAATTGATTTGATTTGTTTGTTTTTGGATGTTGAACCGATTTGGATGCAGCTGTTTTTGATGCAGGTGCGGGGTTTCTGGAAACTTGTTTCGCCGCTGACGGTTTTATGGTTGTCGGTTTTGCTGTCGCAGGCTTTTTAGGAGCTGGTTTTACAGGAGCCGTTTTAGAGATGACCTTTGCTTTTTTTAACGGCCTGGCCGGAGCTTTTTTTACTCCCTTCCCGGATGGTTTCCCGGCTACTGGTCTGGCTGCTTTTTTAACAGGGATGGCTTTTTTTACAGGTGCCCTGGCTGATTTTTTGACGGCCTTTTTAGGCGCCGGTTTGATGGTTTTTTTTGAAACTGCTCTGACTGGTTTCTTCGCAGTTTTTTTCGGAATTGGTTTGGTAACCTTTTTTGTAGCCATTTGCTAAAAATAGTTTACAGGGTTTGTATTGATTTCCGATAAATGGACGGCAAAGGTAGAAAATTTTTTTATCAGAATTCCGTAAATTAATTCTTTGGTGAACTGCTCACTTTCGTAGTGCCCGATGTCGGCTATGACGATGCGATTATCGGCATCAAAAAACTGATGATATTTGAAATCAGCGGTAATAAAGAAGTCAGCCCCCAAACCCATCGCAGCCGGCAACAGGAAACTTCCCGCACCCCCGGCCACCGCAACAATTGAAACAGGTTTTCCGCGGAATGCGGTATGGCGGATACAGGCCGTCTGCATCTGTTTTTTCACCCTTGACAGAAATTCATGCTCCTGCACCGGCTTTTTGATTTTTCCGATCAGGCCGGAGCCAATGTCCGCATAGGCATTATCCAGGGCAAAACAATCATAAGCGACTTCTTCATAAGGATGATGTTCCAACAGGGAACCAATGATTTGTTTTTCTTTTCTCCGTTCAAAAATAACTTCCATCCGTATTTCATTTTCCAGGTGGAGTTTTCCTTTCACTCCCGTATAGGGGTGGCTATCGGCATTTCCCCGGAAGGTACCGGTGCCACTGACCGAAAAGCTGCAGGAATCATAGTTGCCGATATGCCCGGCACCGGCCCGGAAAAGTGCATCACGTACCGGTATGGCCTGGGCTGCTGGAACAAACGTCACCAATTTGCCCAGCAGGCCCTTTTTCGGTTCCAACACCTGCAGATCTGACAGTCCGAGTTTCTCCCCGATTTTTGCATTCACACCTGTCCTGACATTATCCAGGTTGGTGTGCATGGCGTAAATGGCGATGTTCTGACGGATGGCTTTCAGTATAGTACGTTCGACGTAATTGCGCCCGGTAATTTTTTTAAGGCCGTTGAAAATGATGGGATGATGCGCTATAACCAGGTTGCAGCCACGCTTCACGGCCTCATCCAGCACGGCTTCCGTACTGTCAAGACAAATCAGGGCCCCCGTGATTTCCATCTCCTGGTCTCCCGTCAGCAACCCGGCATTGTCATACGATTCCTGGTAAACCGGGGGGGCGGCTTCCTCCAGACAGGTCAGGATTTGCGAAAGTTTCATCACGAAATGGAAAGCATGGGATTCAGGCAAACAAAAGTAAGGCTTTACATTGAAAAGCAGCCGGGTTTTCCAAAATTCAGGAATCTTTCCCATTACCACTATTTTCATAAATTTGCGCGGATTTTAACCTCCTATGAATAAAGTAGCCAACAGACTGAACAATATTGAGGAATCACAAACGATTGCCATGTCAAAACTCAGCCGTGAATTGCAGGAGCAGGGCTTTGATATTATCAATCTCAGCCTTGGTGAACCTGATTTTGTCACTCCAGACAATATCCGGAGCGCTGGTAAGAAAGCCATCGATGAAGGATTTACCCATTATTCGCCCATTTCCGGATTCCAGGATCTGAGGCAGGCCATCAGCCGGAAATTTAAACGGGAGAATAACCTGGAATATTTACCTGACCAGATCGTAGTTTCAACCGGTGCCAAGCAGTCCATTGCCAATGTGGTGTTAAGCCTGGTCAACCCGGGCGATGATGTGATCGTCCCATCTCCTTACTGGGTGAGCTATACACAGATTATCAAACTGGCTGAAGGCATTCCTGTTTTTATGGAAACCAATATCGACCAGGATTTTAAAATATCCCCGGATCAACTGGAAAAGGCCATTACACCCAAAACCAGGATGTTTATCTTTTCTTCACCCTGCAATCCCACCGGCAGCGTTTACTCAAAGGAAGAGTTACGGGCCCTTGCAGCGGTTTTTGAGAAGCATCCCGGTATCATTATTCTCTCCGATGAAATTTATGAACATATACGGTTTAATGACAGGCATGAAAGCATTGCACAGTTTGATGCCATCCGTGACCGGGTGGTCATTGTGAATGGCGTCTCCAAAGGATATGCCATGACAGGATGGAGGATTGGATACATAGCCGCACCGAAATGGATCGCCCAGGCCTGTGATAAAATGCAGGGACAATTTACCTCCGGTACGTCTTCCATTTCACAAAAGGCCGCACTTGAAGCCGTGAGTTCCGACTGGGAGCTTTACCGCGACATGCAGGAGAAATTCCGGCACAGGCGCGACCTGGTGGTTTCCATGATGAAAGAAATCAAGGGATTAAAAGTCAATAATCCGCAAGGGGCCTTTTACGTTTTCCCCGATTGCAGTTATTTTTTTGGCAAATCAAATGGTCATACCACCATTCATACCTGTACGGACCTGTGCATGTATCTCCTGGCTGATGCCAAAATATCGGTTGTTACAGGTGAAGCCTTCGGGGATAAAAATTGTTTCCGGTTGTCGTATGCGACTTCTGAGGACCTGTTGAAGAAGGCCGTAGACCGTATGAAAGCCTCCCTTGAAAAATTAAAATGATCTGTAACAGGAAAGGATTTGAACAACGAACTGAATATACCCTGGCTTTTTGAGCGGTTTACCGGGATGCAGGTGTTGGTGATTGGGGATGTCATGCTGGATGCATACATGTTTGGTACAGTGGATCGCATTTCGCCCGAAGCACCTGTTCCAATAGTTTCCGTCAACAGAAAGGAGGACCGTCTTGGTGGTGCAGCCAATGTGGCCATCAATATTCAGTCACTCGGCGCAAAGCCATTTTTGTGTTCCGTCATCGGGGATGATGCTGCTGCGGGTTTGTTTGAACAACTGATGAAGGAACAGGATATCTCCGCGAAGGGAATCATCCGGAGCAGGGAGCGGGTTACCACCATTAAGACCAGGATCATCGGTAATAACCACCAGCTGTTGCGGGTGGATGAAGAACAGACCCGGACCATTTCTGACGATGAATCAGCCTTGCTTTTATTGGCGATCAGGCAAATTCTTGACACTGAAAAAACTGACGTCATCCTCATTGAAGATTATGATAAAGGGGTGCTTCATCCGGAACTGATCACGAAAGTTCTTGACCTTGCCCATAGCCGTCGGATTCCGGTGACCGTGGATCCGAAGAAAAGAAATTTTATGTCGTACAACCAGGTGTCCCTGTTCAAGCCCAACCTCCAGGAACTGAAAACAGGCCTGAAAACAGATATAGACAGGCTAAGCCGGGAAAGCCTGGATCAAACAGCCGGAAAGTTCCGAACCGATCATGCCATTGACCGGATCATGGTCACCTTGAGCGAAGCCGGTGTTTATGTGGCTGATGATACCGGCAGTATGATCATTCCCGCGCATATCCGGAACATTTCTGATGTTTCGGGCGCCGGAGATACGGTGATCAGCGTAGCTTCCCTGTGCCTGGCAGCCGGATTGACATCGGCCGATATGGCATCCCTTTCCAACCTGGCGGGAGGGCTGGTTTGCGAAAAAGTCGGTGTCGTTCCCATTGATAAGGACCAGTTTATGGAAGAAGCCCTGCAATTAAGTGCGGATTAATTAGGCGCTGTGTAGATGGAAAACAGGAATCCGGTAAAACCAATTGCATTGACCATATCCCCATACAACCTGCACGATAAATCCAGGAAGGAGGAAGTGGCGTTGATGTTCAACAACATCGCCCCCCGGTATGATTTATTAAATCACCTGCTTTCCATGGGCATTGACCGGGGCTGGAGGAAAAAAGCCGTTCACTTGTTACGCAGCCGCCATCCGTCTCTGGTACTGGATGTGGCGACTGGCACGGGTGATTTTGCCCTGGCCGCCGTTGAACTGAAACCCCGGAGGATAGAAGGTATTGATATTGCAGTTAATATGCTCGAGGTGGGCCGCAAAAAAATCAGGGAAAAAGGTCTTGAAAACCTCATCACCCTGACACAGGCCGATTCCGAGAACATGCCCTTTGCAGACAATACATTTGACGCCATCACCGTTGGTTTCGGGGTGCGAAATTTTGAAAATCTGGAGAAGGGCCTGCAGGAAATGTTCAGGGTGCTGAAGCCGGGCGGGACTGCGTTGGTGCTTGAATTTTCCAACCCTGCACGTTTTCCCGTGAAGCAGTTGTACCTGTTTTATTTTAGTTTCGTTTTACCCCTGCTGGGAAAGTGGATATCCAGGGACCGTGCTGCCTATTCGTATTTACCTGCATCCGTAAAGGCCTTTCCTTCGGGGGAACAATTCTTGGAAATATACAGGAATGCAGGATTCAGGGAAACCAGGCAGATATCCCTGACGTTTGGCATAGCTTCCATTTATGAAGGAAAAAAAATCTGACAGGAATGATACCGGCTGCTGATAGAAACATAGGGAGAGCTTTTTTTATATTGATCCTGTTGTT
>CAYWHE010000030.1:0-26922 GCA_964458125.1 uncultured Flavobacteriaceae bacterium
AAATCCTTGGGCAGGTGGATTTCCCCGTTTTTCTGTTTTTTCACCAGGCCCGACTCCAGGTTTTCGATAAGCTGGTTAAAAAGAAAAGCGGCTTCTGCAAAGTGCCTGGCATTTTGACCGAAGGTTTTTTCATAGGCGGGATTGATCTTTTCAAACACCGGAAGGACCTTATGCCGCAAAAGGTTGCGGGTATAGTCGGTGTGTGCGTTGGAAGAATCCTCACGCCACTTCAGTTTTTTCTCCCTGGCGTAGTGTGTGATTTCCGCCCTGCCGGCAAAAAGAAGGGGGCGTATCAGGTGACCGTTACGGGGTAAAATGCCGTGAAGCCCGGTGATACCTGTACCGCGCAGCAGGTTTATCAGGATGGTTTCCGTGATGTCCTGCAGGTGATGGGCCAATGCAATGTGATGGAATCCTTCCTGTTTCCGGATTTCTTCGAGCCAGCTGTAACGCAGGTCCCTCGCAGCCATCTGGATGGAAATTTTTCCCTCTTTCGCGGTCTTTTCCGTTTCCACACGGGTATGAAAGAAGGGAACCCCGTAGGCCAGGGCCAGTTTTTTTACAAAAAGGGCATCACCGTCCGATTCATCCTTCCGTAACCCGAAATTCACATGGGCCATGGCAAAGGAATACCCGCACTCCTTGAACAGACTGCTCATCACCACGGAATCGACACCTCCGCTAACGGCTAATAATATACGTTGTTTCCGGCTGCAAAGGGCCTGTTCGACAAGGTATTGAATAAATTTTTCAGAAAAGGAGATCATGGCATGGCTTCGGGGTGCAACAGGACAGATGGCAGCTTTTAAAACTGACGTCTGCAGGCCTGCAACAAATGTAACCAAAAAGCAACATGGCACAAGCAGGTTTCCGTGTTTTCATACAGGAACTTCCGGGTTTGAAAAATTTCCGGATGGATGAGTTGATACAGGACAGATCAGCACGAAATTTCTGTTTCATTTCCATGGACCGGATGTTGAAAAATCTTCAGTCTGTTACGAAGGACATGCCCTTTCAAGTCCTTGATTCGCTATGTCCGGGAGGGAGAAACCGGGGGTGTCTTCATGAATTTTTCAGCGAAGTCCCGCAACTCTTTGGGATGGTTTTCGTCATGCGTGGCCCGGTGATAGGTATCGGCCATGGAAATGAGACTTTCATAAAAAAACCGCTGCATGTCATCTACACGCATATCTTTTGTCCACAAATCAATACGGAGCGTGCTTTTTTCTTTGTCATCCCATAAGGAAATCATCAGCGACCGGGCGGACTTCACACCGGACATGCCTGAATCCTGCGCTTCCCAGTCTATGGCTACAGGTTGCTTGGTTTCATCGAGGGTGATGGTAAATTTTATTTCGGATTTCTTCATATGTTTTATGGTTTTTCCAGGTCAAAGGTAATTTTTTCGGGAGACCCGGTTTTACATCCGAACGGGAGGAGCCCGGATTTTTCTATGAATTGGATACGGGAAGGATTACGGCCCGGGCATCACCAAGTAATCGCGTAATCCCGGGTTTTCCTGTTATCAACGGCATTGGAAAGGTCAGTATACCGGTTTTTTCAATTGCAACGGATTGATTTTTCTTCATTTTTTTTTCTCCTGCCTGACTGCTAAAACTTTATGCATTCGTTTGAAAATATGGGTTTTTAGTCGTTTTTTTGCACTCCTATTCCGATCTATATGAAACATACTCCTGTTAAAACACTTCTACAGGCGCCTGGCGACGGCCGGCAGGTGAATGTAAAAGGCTGGGTGCGTACCCGCAGGGGCAATAAAAACGTAGCCTTTATTGCCGTCAACGATGGCAGCATCATTCACCATATTCAGGTGGTGGCCGATATGACCAGATTTACAGAGGATCAGCTGAAAGAGGTCACCACGGGATCCTGCATTTCGGTTACCGGAACGCTGGTGGAATCGAAAGGTTCCGGCCAGGCGGTGGAAATACAGGCCGGTAACATTGAGATTTTGGGTTCTGCAGACCCGGAGAAATTTCCTTTGCAGAAAAAGGGGCATACCCTGGAGTTCTTAAGGGAGATCGCCCACCTGCGGACCCGTACCAACACATTTGGCGCTGTGTTTCGAATCCGGCACCACATGGCTTTTGCCATTCACAAATATTTCAATGACAGGGGATTTTTTTATGTGCATACGCCCATCATCACCGGATCAGATGCCGAAGGCGCCGGGGAGATGTTTCATGTGACGAATTTCAACCTGAACGACATCCCCCGCGATGAGTCCGGTAACATTGATTACAGGCAGGACTTTTTCGGCCGCGAAACCAACCTGACTGTTTCCGGGCAGTTGGAAGGGGAACTGGCTGCCATGGCGCTTGGACTGATCTATACCTTTGGTCCGACTTTCCGGGCCGAAAATTCCAACACCCCGCGCCACCTGGCCGAATTCTGGATGATTGAACCGGAGATGGCCTTTTATGATATCAATGACAATATGGACCTGGCTGAGGATATGCTGAAATACCTGGTCCGTTATGCCCTTGATCATTGCAGCGATGATATCGAATTCCTGAATAACCTGTATGACAAGGAACTCCTGGACCGGCTGAAGGGTGTATCCGGCGCCACCTTCCAACGCTTAACTTATACGAAGGCCATCGAAGTGTTGTCGGCTTCCGGAAAAAAATTTGAGTACCCGGTAAAATGGGGTGCCGATCTTCAGAAGGAGCATGAGAATTTCCTGGTGGATCATTTCAAAACCCCGGTGATTATCACGGATTATCCCAGGGAGATCAAATCGTTTTACATGAAGCAGAACGACGACGGAAAAACCGTCCGTGCAATGGATGTGTTGTTCCCATGGATCGGTGAGATCATCGGAGGCTCCCAGCGGGAGGAGGATTTTGATAAATTGTCGGCCCGGATCAGGGAAATGGATATTCCTTCCGAAAGCCTCTGGTGGTACCTGGAAACCCGTCAGTTCGGAACTGCCCCTCATGCCGGCTTCGGACTTGGATTTGAACGGCTTATCCTGTTCATCACCGGCATGAGCAATATCCGGGATGTGATCCCCTTCCCGCGCACGCCAAGGAATGCAGAATTTTAAACGAAACACCAAAGCAGATTCTTCGTATAGCTGAAGAACCACCCGTATGCTAAAACAAAGTTTACAACAGAAACTCCTGCAGAAGTTATCGCCACAGCAGATTCAGCTGATGAAACTGCTGCAGGTGCCTACGATTGCGCTGGAACAACGGATCAAGGAGGAAATGGAGCTGAATCCTGCACTGGAAGAAGGCGTGGAAGGGGAGGACGAGGAATTCAAAAACGAGGAGGACGAAAATGCCGGCGAAACCGGTGAAACGGATACCACCGAAGATGAATACCAGGATAAGGAAAAGGAACAGGAACGGGATGATGATTTCGACCTGAGTGAATACATCCAGGATGATGATGTTCCTTACTATAAAACCACCGTCAGTAATCAATCGGCCGATGATGAACAGTTGGAAGTGCCCATCAGTGTTTCGGGAACTTTTCAGGAGAGTCTGCTTTCGCAACTGGGCATGTGCGAGTTGGACGACAGGCAATACCTGGTGGCCTCCCAGCTTATCGGAAGCCTCGATGATGACGGCTACCTGCGCAGGGAACTGAGCGCTGTACTGGATGACCTGGCTTTTTCGCAAAACGTGCAATCCACGGAGGAGGAGTTGCTGGAGATGCTGAAGGTTATCCAGGGCTTCGATCCTCCCGGAGTGGGCGCCCGCAATCTTCAGGAGTGTCTGCTATTGCAGCTGGAGCGAAGGAAGGATGAACATCCCAACACCAGGCTCGCCCTCACCATCGTTAAAAAGTACATGGATGAGTTCTCGAAAAAGCATTACGAAAAAATTGAAAAACAACTTTTCCTGGCACCAGGGGAGCTCCGGGACGCTATTCATGAAATACTCCGGCTGAATCCGCGACCCGGAAATACCAATGCGGAGGGTACCAAATCGGTGCAGCATATCATCCCTGATTTCATCATCACCAATAGTGATGGGGTGCTGGAAGTCACGCTGAATTCAAGGAACGCTCCTGACCTGCGCATCAACCGGTCCTATTCCGACATCCTGGAAGCCTACAGCAAGGACAGGAAAAAGGACCGGGCAGCCAGGGATACCATGCTCTTTATCAAACAAAAGGTGGATGCCGCCCGATGGTTTATTGATGCCATTCAGCAAAGGCAGATGACCCTGCTGAAAACCATAACAGCCATCATGAATTACCAGCGGGAATATTTCCTGGACGGTGATGAGACCAAACTGAAACCCATGATTCTGAAGGATATTGCAGACCTGGTGCAAATGGATATCAGCACCGTTTCCCGCGTAGCCAACAGCAAATATGTGCAGACGCCGTACGGCACGTTCCTGATCAAGACGTTCTTTTCCGAGGCCCTGTCTACCGACAGCGGGGAGGAAGTTTCAAGCCGTGAAGTAAAAAAGATATTAAGTGATGCCATCGGGGGAGAAGATAAAAACCATCCGCTTCCCGATGAAAAACTGGTGACGATTCTGAAGGAAAAGGGATATCATATCGCAAGGAGAACGATTGCCAAGTACCGCGAACAACTTAACATTCCCGTTGCCCGTTTGCGGAAGGAACTTTAACCAACCATTATAATTAGTTTACATGTCTTCCTTCCTGGAACGTTTTTTTTCCTACATCCTGCATCCTTTGCTCATGCCTGTTTACGCCATGGCCCTGCTCTTTTATTTCAACCCTTACCTGACGTATACCATTTCTCCCGTAGTGCAGCGTATTATCTTCATCCTGGTGTTCCTGACCACCTTTGCCATGCCCGTGGTTACAGCGCTTATCCTGTTGCAGCGGGGAAGCATACGCACACTGGAAATGGAAACGATGGCGGAACGTACCATACCCTTCATCACCACTGCGGGATACTATTTTATCTGCTTCTGGCTGCTGAGGCAATTGCCCATTCCAAGACTGTTCAGTACGATCGTTTTGGGAGCGGGCATTTCGATCGTTTTTGCATTTATCGTCAATAAGGTTTGGAAAATCAGCATACACATGATCGGCATTGGTGGCATGGTTGGCTGCCTGTACGCCCTATCCCAAATTCTGTTTGCCGACCTGCTCTATCCGATACTGGGTCTCGTAATCCTGTCGGGTTTTCTTGGTGTGGCCAGGCTGACCAGGGAGGCCCATACTCCTATGCAGGTATACAGCGGCTTCCTGCTGGGCTTTTTTATTGAGTGGATCCTGATCGGGCAGGGACAGGTATAGATTAACCTCATTGATTTTCCCTTTTTTCCTTGAGGTCATCCAGCCGGAAACGGTAATGGAACGCAGCCTTAAATAAAAGACCTTCGTTCACATCCCTGTCTGGGCCGGTCCCGGATACTCTGCTCCAATTACTGCGTTCCCGGAAGTTCCTTAAGAAAGTGTGTCCAGCTTCGATATTCAGTACGAGGTGTTTGGTAAAATAGAGGTCTGCGAATAACCTGAACTGGCTTTCTTCCAGCTTGAAATAATCCCCGGGATCAGTGGTTTTATACCGGTAGGTATTGGTAATCGCTTTCCAGTTCACTCCGGCATAGAAATGCGGAGTGAACCGGTACTCCAACACAAGCCCTCGTGGAATAATCCCATACAGGATCAGGCTGTTGCTGATCTTCCAGTCGAACCCGACAAGGGGCAATACAAAGGCCCCGAAGAACTCGGCGTTATAATACGCCCCAAGTTTGTATTTGATTTTATCGCTTCGTTCATAAATCATCAGTACGGCCCCGCCGGGTTGGTAATGTTTCATGGAAATATCACGAAGGTCTGAACTGATCCTGTTTACGGAAGCAAATGCCGTTTTCCATTTTGGATTTTTCCAGGCTTTCAGGTAAGTCAGCACCAGGGTAGCGCCATAGAGATCCAGCTGACCTGCATCCGATGCCCGGAAATCCAGGCTGTTCCATTCAAACTGCGGGCTGATCATCAACACGTCCTTCTTAAAAAGTTTTATGGGCAGGTTAAAGCCTCCCTGGATGTAATGCGAAGCCAGGTGATTTTTGCTTTTTCCATAGATGGCAGCATCCGGGCTGTATTGCCAGGAAACGGCGGCAATATCCAGGTAGGGCTGGCTATGAGCGGTAGTGGTGAAAAACAGGAAGAGAAAAACAAAGGTACGATGCATAAACTGTCGAAATCATTTGTCAGGCTGCAAGGTAATATTTTTTCAGGTAGGGTTACGCGAACAGGCCTCCATCAAAGCACTCCGGGCACGGGACAATTTATGTCCACGCCGGGCAGATCATTCGTTGGTGGCTGTTTTGACCAAAAAGGCTGAACAGGGTTACCAGACAGAAAGGAGACATGAACATTTGAGGCTAATCAAATTATTTCATTTATTTTTGTTAAACCATGTTCACCCTGACCGATCATTTACTGGAAGACCTGGAACAAAAACCTTTTCAGGTTTTGCCATCCATAAAAACAGGCTGGCTTTACTACATTTTTTTTCTGACCTGTTTTCTGGTCATGTGCAACATCGTGGTTCAGATCGCGGATTTTTCACTTTTGATTTTCATCCATATGATGGTTTATTCCGCCTGGGTTGTAATCAGAACAGTCAGGAGAATATGGCGTATTTATTACCTGAGCCTTTTTCTGCAACACCGGGTATTGGAGCTGAAACAATTCATCCGGTTTATTTTTGACCATGAGCAATGGTATATAGAATCAGGCGAGGAGACGGTTTATACCTTTCCCTGGGATGATTTTTCCGGATTTCATATCAAGGGTAAATGCCTTTACCTGATTCAGCAAAATCCCGGTTTTCTACTGCTGTTTAAGCAGGAAGCGATTGGAAGAAAGAATTTTGATTGCCTTTTCCTGGAAGCGATGGCCCGTTTAAAAAGGTCTGACTCTAAACAGGCCAAACAACAAAATTCTGATAAATTTCCAGGCGCATACCCGGAAATTATTTATAAACGATGATCAGGCCTTTGCTTTCCGGGCCATTTATCAACTTCCGCAGGCTTCACATGCATCGGGATTGTCAAGACTGCATGACATTTCCGCCATGGCTGCCGAGAGGACATCGGCCTGGGCCATGGTGTTGGTGGCGGTAGTCTGCGCCTGAACGTATACTCCACTCGTTGCATGCGTGATCAGTTCGGAATTGGCGAGTGCCTCATCGCTGTATTTCTTTTCGACGGTTACCTGTATAGCATCGGCGGCGGATGTGCTGCGCAAATAATACATACCTGTTTTCAGGCCTTTCTCCCAGGCATAAAAGTGCATGGAGGTCAGTTTGGCGAAATTGGGATCTTTGATGAACAGGTTTAATGACTGGCTCTGGCAGATAAAGGCTCCCCGGTCTGCGGCCATGTCGATGAGGGCCCGTTGCTTAATTTCCCATACGGTTTTGTAAAGGTCTTTGATTTCCTGCGGCAGTTCGGCAATGCTCTGGACGGAGCCTTTGGCGGCAACAATTTTATTTTTCAGGTCATTATTCCAGATGCCGAGTTTCACCAGGTCCACGAGCAGGTGTTTGTTCACCACGATGAATTCGCCTGAAAGCACCCTCCGGGTGTAAATATTGCTTGTATAGGGTTCAAAGCATTCATTGTTGCCCAGGATCTGGGAGGTGGAAGCGGTGGGCATGGGCGCTATGAGGAGGGAATTGTAAATGCCGTATTGCCTGATTTCATCCCGCAGCACATCCCATTCCCAGCGGTCGGTTGGTTTGACGTTCCACATGTCAAACTGCAGGATGCCTTTTGAAACGGGAGAGCCTTCATAGGAGGAATAGGGCCCGTGGATTTTTGCCAGGTCCTTGCTGGCGGTCAGGGCTGCATAATATATGGTTTCATGGATCTCGCGGTTCAGCATGCGGGCCTCTTCCGATTCAAACGGGTATCGCATCAGGATAAAGGCATCGGCAAGCCCCTGTATGCCAATACCAATAGGGCGGTGGCGCATGTTCGAGTTGCGTGCTTCTTCAACCGGGTAATAGTTGATGTCGATGATCTTGTTGAGATTCTTGGTCACCACGTAGGTGATTTCAAAAAGCCGCTGATGATCAAATTTTCCGTTCACCACGAAACGCGGAAGGGCAATGGAAGCCAGGTTGCATACAGCTATTTCATCGGGAGCGGTGTACTCCACAATTTCCGTGCAGAGGTTGGAACTCTTGATGGTGCCGAGGTTCTTCTGGTTTGATTTTTCATTGCAGGCGTCCTTGTACAGCATGTAAGGGGTACCGGTTTCAATCTGGGATTCCAGGATGGCATACCAGAGTTCCCGGGCCGGAATGGTTTTACGCTGGCGGTTTTCTTTTTCATACTGCTCGTATTTCAGTTCGAATTCTGCACCGTAGCAATCGGCAAGTCCGGGCGCTTCATTGGGGCAGAACAGGCTCCAGTTACCTTCTTCCTTCACCCGTTTCATAAACAGGTCCGGAATCCACAGGGCATAAAAAAGATCCCGTGCACGGAGTTCTTCCTTGCCGTGATTTTTTTTCATCTCCAGGAATTCAAAGATGTCTGCATGCCAGGGTTCGATGTATATGGCAAAGGATCCTTTGCGTTTACCTCCGCCCTGGTCCACATAACGTGCCGTATCATTAAATACGCGCAGCATCGGCACAATGCCGTTGGAGGTGCCGTTGGTCCCCCGGATGTATGAACCGGTGGCGCGGATGTTATGAATGCTCAGGCCGATGCCGCCGGCGGACTGGGAAATGCGGGCGCAATGTTTCAGGGTATCATAAATGCCATCAATGCTGTCTTTTTTCATGGTAAGCAGGAAGCAGGAAGACAACTGTGGTTTGGGTGTTCCGGCATTGAAGAGGGTCGGGGTGGCATGCGTAAACCATCGTTCACTCATCAGGTTATACGTTTCAATCACGCTGTCGATATCCTCTTTATGGATGCCAACGGCAACACGCATGATCATGTGTTGAGGCCTTTCCACCACGGCACCATTCAGTTTCAGCAGATAGGATTTCTCCAGGGTTTTGAATCCGAAATAATCATAACCGAAATCACGGTCATAGATAATGGTGGAGTCGAGAAGGTCGGCATGGGCGGTAATCACTGCATATACATCCTCGGCAATCAGGGATGCCTGTTTGCCGGTTTTCGGATCTATATATTCATAGAGGTCCTTCATGGTTTCACTGAAGGACTTTTTCGTGTTTTTATGCAGGTTTGATATGGCGATACGGGAGGCCAGCAAGGCATAGTCGGGATGCCGCGTGGTGAGGGATGCAGCCGTTTCTGCAGCAAGGTTATCCAGCTGGCTGGTGGTGACCCCGTCAAATACGCCTTCAATGACTTTCTGTGCAACCAGTATGGATTGCACATGTTCCGGGGACAGACCGTAGGAAAGTTTCTGAATACGGGCGGTAATTTTGTCAAATTTTACCGATTCCTTTTTACCGTCTCTTTTTATAACATACATCTTGAAATTGGTTTATAGGATGAATAACTTGATGAGAAAATGAGTTGTTTGTTCTGATATTATGGTGTACGCTGATGCGGTTTGGTGATAAGCCCGTGATAATTTCACTTGCTTGGCACCGATCGAATCACGATCTTACTCTTTTATAAATCCTTACCTGCATGAAAGAATTTACGGTCAATGGGGTTTAACGAATATACAGTCTGGTACCTGTAAACTGTAATCTAATGCTGAATTTCATACCGCCTTTTCTGTGGTAAAAACCGGGTGAAGCTGCAAATACCGGAAGAGGCCTGTCGTTATGTTATTCAGTGCGGTGGTCCGGGATAGATCCCCGGTGTGTCATCCGAAGCCCGCTACTGGCGGCTGGCATGTAGTGGTTCATGCGGATGATTGTTTAGGGTGTTCAGGCGGTCAAAAATCCTCATCAAACTTAATGGTCTGTTCTTCTTTATTGTTGTTTACGCCTGCTTTCTTGTATTCGGATACCCGTTTTTCAAAGAAATTGGTTTTTCCCTGTAAGGAAATCATTTCCATGAAATCAAACGGGTTAAGGGAGTGATATATTTTACCATAGCCAAGTGAAATGAGCAGGCGGTCGGCCACAAACTCAATATACTGGCACATCAGTTTGGAATTCATACCGATCAGGGAAACGGGAAGGGCATCGCAAACAAATTCATGTTCAATGGACACGGCATCACGGATAATGTTTTCCACCTGCTCGCGGCCCGGTTTTTCTTCCAGCATGCCGTACAACAGGCAGGCAAAATCACAATGCATGCCCTCGTCACGGGAGATGAATTCATTGGATGTGCTCAGCCCGGGCATGAGTCCGCGTTTCTTGAGCCAGAAGATGGAGCAGAAACTGCCGGAAAAGAAAATCCCTTCCACGGCTGCAAAGGCTATGAGTCGCTCGGCAAAATTTCCGTTGGAAATCCAGCGAAGGGCCCATTCGGCTTTTTTCTTCACACAGGGAACGGTTTCCATGGCATTGAACAGGTATTTTTTCTCCTGGCTGTCCTTTATATAGGTATCGATCAGCAGGGAGTACATTTCGGAATGAATATTCTCCATCATGATCTGGAAGCCATAAAAGCAACGGGCCTCCGGTAACTGCACCTCATTCATAAAATTTACGGCCAGATTTTCATTCACAATACCATCGCTGGCGGCAAAAAATGCCAGCACATGTTTCACAAAATGACGTTCACCATCCTTCATGTTATCCCAGTCTTTCTGGTCAGCCGATAAATCAATCTCCTCGGCCGTCCAGAAACTTTGTTCGGCCTTTTTATACATCTCCCAAATCTTATGGTATTTTATCGGGAAGAGTACGAATCGTTCTTTGTTTTCTTTTAAAAGTAACTCCATTTAGTCTGGTTTTTGGGGTTTGAAAATCTTATTATTAAGGGGTCGCTGTCCGGGAGGCCATAGTGCCCCTTTTCAGAAACCGGATTATTGTTATTTTGATTGAAAATCAATGATATTAATTTTTGAAAATAATACCCTTGACCTGCATGCAAAACTGAAATAAAATTGGGAAGAAAAATAATCCTTTTTATAAACATCACTTTGTATTTTTCAACAAAATGAGGGTTGAAAAAAAAGCGAAAATATAATTTTGATTTCCGGTAATTTGGATTAAGTATAGCTACCGGTCACTCCTGCCCTTGGCCTTGGAGACGGCACTGGCAGCAGCCTCCAGTTTTTCATACCAGGCTTCACCGTACTTGCGGATTAAAGCGTCCTTTAGAAATCGGTAAACAGGGACTTTCAGCGATTTACCCAGACTGCAGGCAGGATCGCAGATTTCCCACTCATGGACATTTACGGCATCATAATCCTTAAAACAGGAAATCCTGACCGGGTAGAGGTGGCAGGAGATGGGTTTCCGGAAATCTGATTTCCCGGCCAGGAAGGCTTTTTCAATCCCGCAGGCCGCAATGCCATTCTCGAATACGGTGTAGGCACATTCTTTATCGCCTCCTACCAGTGGTGTGGTGATGTCCCCGTCCTTATCTTTCAGGTATAACCCGTACTTCTCCACCGCGGCAACCCCTGCCGGGGTGAGGAAAGGTTTGAACCGGGGGTAATTCCTTTCCAGGGCCCCGTATTCCTCAGGCGCAACAGGTGCTCCGGAATCGCCCTCCACGCAACAGGCGCCCTTGCACCTGGAAAGGTCGCAGACAAATTTTTTTTTCACCAGGTCCTCACTGACCAGTGTATGATCAATCGCTATCATGGTTTCATGCCGGAACCTGCCTTTGTTCCATAATCAGTTTAAGGGTTTCATACATATCCTGGGATCGGTTCCGCAACCGGGAGCGGCCCAGGACTAACAGGGAACGACACCACAGGTTCTTTCCATGCAATTCGGTGGCGGAGGTAATGATGGTGCCCTGCATCGATGGCGTAAATCGCACATCCAGTTCTCCTTCCAGGATATCCCGTTCAAACTTACAGGCCAGATGCCTGTCGGGTTCAAATACCGTCACGGATCCGGTGATTTCGAAATCCTTTCCGTCCTGTTTCATTATCAACTTCCATTTCGTTCCGGGCGCATTCATTTCACCTTCCGGGAACTCCACACGGACCAGCCCGTTGATCCATTGCTTCATCACAGAGGTATCGGTAAACAGTCTGAAGGCTTCCCGGGCGGGAATGCCGGTGATGATACTGTTCTGAAAACCGGTTTCTGAATTAAGAAGACCGGCGCCCGGGAACAATAACAGCAGGAACAGAATTCCGAAACCAAGAAATTGAACAATTCTCCTCAAAGTGGCTAAGCGCTAAAGTGTAAAGGTTCCCAAATGTTCCAAACGGCTCTGTCGGTGCCCGTTTGATTCACCGGCAAAGATAACTCTAAATTGACCGCAAACCAATTACGTAAACGCCCTGATCCTGCCTGTGAGCCGGTATGGTTTGAAAAGAACACTTCAAGTTTTCCTTCAGGTTGTTATTAATTATTTCAGGAATCCCTTTGCTTGCCCGGGAATAGGACGGGAAGAGGAATTCGACCTGAATAAATGTGGATCATGCTGCTCCTAATCAACAACCAGGCGTATCACCTCGTTGCCGGATGCGGTTTGTAACCTCAACAGGTATATGCCTTTGCAGAGGATACCTGCATCCAGAAGCATTTCATTGAGGCCGGAATGTCCTGTACCACGCATCAGCTTCAGGATGCGGCCCGTCAGATCGGTCATCTGCAACGCATACGGTTCCTCCCTGTTCAGTAAAAAGGATAATGTGAACTGTTCGCGGGAAGGGTTTGGGGAGGCCGCAAGTAACAATTTGCCGGGTTCCGCCCACCTGTCCCGGCGGCAATTAAACACTACCGGAAGACTTTGATTACCTCCGGAACCACATGAGTTATTTCCTTTTACTTTAATCTGACCGGCTGTGGTTTTAAAATTTACGGTTACCAATGGGGAGGTCGTAATAAAAGTAGCCGTTACGGATGTGTTTATGCCATCTGAAAAACGGGATCCTGCCGGACCGGTCCAGGTATAGGATGTCGCACCGTATAAAGCCGGAATGGAGTAAGCAACACCCTGCTGATTCTGGCATACAGTGGATGGCCCCGAAATGGAAACGGGGGCCTTAGGAACGGAGTTAATGGCAACGCTCCGAAAGGGACTGCTGTAGCAGGTGCTGACAGCCGTCACGCTTAACGTACCTGAAGAATAAGCAGGCGAAAAGTTGGCCCGGATGGAATCATTCCCCTGTCCACTGCTAATGGAGGCGTTGTTGGTATTGAAACTCCAGTTATAGGAAAGGTCTTTGACACCGTTTACGGTATAACTGATATTTTGCTTGTTGCATACACCATACTGGGAACCGGAGATAAGGGATGGTTTCGCGGGAATGGAATCCATGCTGATGATTTTAGTTTGAATCAGTCCGGAACTGCATCCGTTGGTGGCAAAAACAGAAATTGTTCCGCCCAGACTGCCGGTGAGCACAGCGATGGAATTACCCGTTGAGGAACCGGACCATCCTGCCGGCAAGGACCAGGTATAACCGGTAACTCCGGGCTGGGCACTCACGGAGTAAATACAGGAGGTGTTCGGGCAGATGGTTGCCGGGCCCTTGATAAATCCGGGTTTTGACGGAAACAGGGTTACCTGGACAGACCGTGTCCTCACCGTGCTGCTCCCGCAGGCATTATTGGCAACCACCGAAATCATTCCTCCCCAGGTGCCGGGGTGTACGGTTATCGAATTTGAGGCAGAACTGCCAGTCCACCCATTGGGAAATGACCAGGTATAGCTGGTCGCATTGGGAACCGGTGAAACGGAATAGGTTTGTGCGGAACCAAAACAGGGGGAATTACTGCCGCTGATCAACCCGGGTTGAGCCGGCACCGGACAATTATAAAACGGATTCGCCAAATTGCTGACGGTATATTTTTCAGACCGGATAAAACCGCCGTTTCCCCTTGGTATAAAAACCGAATACGTTCCCGGACCGGTCACTTCCGTTTTATAAGTGGTATCGCCGGTGTTCCACTTGTAACTGCTGAGGCCGCTGTCAACGCTGAGGTAAACATGACCATTGGTTAATTCGCAGGAAATTACCGGCCGGTTGAGATTCCATGGCAGTAAAGGGTAGTTAAAGGCCCTGTAAGAAACACAGGAATCAATAAAAGAGACTTCCAGGATGGGATTTCCAGCGGGATCTATCGAGGTAAACACGATGTTGGGTCCGACAAAAAAGCCATAGCTGACGATGGAATTTCCATTTCCAAGTCTCTGAAAATTACCTCTTGAATCGCTGTAATGAGCGGAATCGCGTATATAACTCCACACCGGTGTGGCCGTCAGGTTTGTCTCATCCATCACATATTCCCTGGCTGTGGCGGGCTGAAAAGGTCCTCCGAACCCGTTATCCCAAATGGTCAGGTGCCCGTTGGCGATCCGCCTGCAATCATGCTGGGTTCTGAAAGGAACAGGGTCATTGATAAAGGCGAACTGATTTTTTTTGCCTCCCCATCTCCACAGGATGGCACTGTCGTTTTTGTTTATCTTGGTGATTTCATTGAAGTCCCGGGATGATAAAAGGATATTTCCATCGTAATCAAGTTCAAGCGCATTGCAATGTGTCCAGTCTACATTGCCGGGATTGAACATGTAATCTTCGTCCGATTCGTCAAATTTAAAATAACTGCTGGTATGCCATTCAAACGTCACGTTTTTATTCGCGTCCAGCTCCTGGATCACTCCGCATTTAACCGTAGCGGTATCATTTCCCCATAAGGTGTGGTGGTTAAAAAATTTGTAGGGACTGAGGTCCATCGTAATTTTTTCATTGGCAATAAACATGCAATGCCCGTTTGGCAGCAATTGAAATTCATGTCCGTCAAACTTGAGATCATTCTTGGGACGCACCGAGTCAATGACTGTAAAGGTGCTGTCCATGATATAAAACTGTTTGATATCCGAATAAGTCATCAGTCCGTTTGCCTGCAGTTTAAAATCCGTGGCCCGGACCCCGGCAGGAAAGGACCGGTAATAGATAACCTCACCAAATTTATCCAGAATCATATTCGCATCTTTGTTTCCTGTAACGGGCTGGCTTTTGAGTTTAGGCGCAATGAAATAATAACCCGAAGTTGCGGTAGAATCATAAACAGTGGCCGTGAAAGGCAGCCAGGTTTGGGCAATTGTGGCCTTGTAAAAAGTGAGCATAATAAATGGCAGGATGGTAACCTGCTTGTTCCAAAAAAACAACCTGCTATTTTTCATCGAAGTTTGTATTTAAAGTAATACAGGCAAATAGGAACAATCAGCGTACAAGATGCAATATAGGAATTAATATAATACCTGCAATACGTCATTGATCAGAAGGAAAAAACCGGGGCTTTATGTCTGGATCAATCCGGTGACGGAACCGGGGGATTTTTTTCGGTTGGGCCTGTGTGTGAAAACCCATTGGAGGAGGAAAAAGAATTACAATACCAGGGGGATCAAAGGATCCTGCCTCACCCGGAGTTTAAGTTATCCAGAAGGGTCAGGCAATACATCTGAAATCAGCCGATCCAGGCCTTCACATCATCCAGGCCCGGAAGCGGTATATCAAGTTTCATTTTTTTTCGCATGCCGCCCAGGTCATTAAAAAGTTTATTCGGATTGATGTTTTTCAGTTGTTCCCGGTTGCTGATGCCCATCCTGGCCATCACTTCATTCCAGGGATGGGGAATATGCTCCAGCCCGTTTTCTTTCGAAACGCCATGGCCGATATGTTCGGGGCGCATTTGAGGAAAAAACAGCACATCCTGGATGGAGGGGGAATTGGTCATCATCATCGTCAGGCGGTCAATGCCAATGCCCAGACCCGCAGTCGGGGGCATGCCGTATTCGATGGCGCGGAGAAAGTCCTCGTCCAGCACCATGGCCTCTTCATCCCCGCGCAGTCCGAGTTCAAGCTGTTCTTCAAACCGTTTGCGCTGATCGATGGGATCATTGAGTTCACTGAAGGCATTACACATCTCCTTGCCGTTGCAGATGGCTTCAAACCGCTCTACCAGGCCTGGTTTGCTGCGGTGTTTCTTGGCCAGCGGGCTCATTTCAACAGGGTAGTCGGTAATAAAAGTGGGCTGAATGAGCTGGCCTTCGCATTTCTCCCCGAAGATTTCATCAATGATTTTTCCCCTCCCCATGTGGTCATCCAGTTTAATGCCCATATCCAGCGCGGCTTTTCGCATGGCTGCCTCATCCATACCGCTGATGTCAACACCGGTAAAATGAGCAATGGCTTCATACATGGTAAACCGTTTCCAGGGCCGTTTGAAGTTGATGGTATGTACTCCCACCGTGAGCTCCGTCGTGCCGTGCAGCTCGAGGGCCACCCGTTCCACCATCTCTTCCACCAGGTTCATCATCCAGTCGTAATCCTTATAGGCTACATACAGTTCCATCTGGGTGAACTCGGGGTTGTGAAACCGGCTCATGCCTTCATTGCGGAAATCTTTGGAAAATTCATAAACGCCGTCAAAACCTCCGACAATCAGCCGTTTTAGGTATAACTCATTAGCTATACGTAAATAAAGCGTCATATCGAGGGTGTTGTGATGCGTCTTGAAAGGTCTGGCTGCAGCTCCGCCGTAAAGCGGCTGAAGAATGGGTGTTTCCACTTCCAGGTATCCTTTTTCATTCAGAAAGTTCCGCATGGCATTGACCAGGCGGGTGCGTTTGAGGAAGGTATCACGAACATGTGGGTTCACAATCAGGTCCACATACCGCTGACGGTAGCGCTGCTCCGGGTCGGTGAAGGCATCAAACAGCTCCCCGTCTTTTTCCTTTACGACTGGAAGGGGGCGGAGCGATTTGGTCAGCAGTTTCAACTCCTGCACATGAATGGATGTTTCGCCCATCTTGGTTTTAAAGACGAAACCCTTCACACCGACTATGTCACCTATATCAAGAAGTTTCTTAAAAACAGTATCATAAAGGGTTTTATCTTCACCGGGGCAAAGGTCATCCCGTTTCACGTATAACTGGATTTTTCCCGTGGCATCCTGCAGCACCGCAAAGGCGGCCTTGCCCATGTCCCGGATACTCATGAGGCGGCCTGCAAGAACAACCAGCTTCAGTTTTTCCGATTCCGGGTTTGCTTCAAATTCCTTCAGGATGGTTTCGGCATTGTGGCGGACTTCAAAAAGTTCGGCAGGATACGGGTCGATTCCCAGCCGGTGTAATTCCTGCAACGATTCTCTTCTCTGCTGCTCAAATTCTGATAAATCGATAGACATGTTTTTTAAAATAAAACGCGAAGATAGGAAATAATGATGACGGAATTGCCCGGAGCCGGTACGCATATTTGTTACCTGTTAAAAAAAGCCAACAGATAGAGAAAAAGCTTACCCGGTTCCGGGTAAGCTTTGCACGATTTAATCCTGCTGTAATCCTATTCCGAAACCAGGAGCCGGATAGCCTGTTGATTTCCGCCGGAAATAACCAACAGGTGATACAATCCGCTGCTGATGCCATGTAACGGGATTTCCATTATTCCTGAGCTATTGAACGGATGCCATTGCCTGATCAGTTTCCCTTCCGTACTGTACAGGAAGATATCAGCAACTGCAGTTTTTTCGGGAATGTTCACAAAAAACGCTTCACCTGCAGGATTCGGATACACCCGGATCTGGTTTTGAACAGGGACGTTTTCTTCGCGGGAAATCTGCTGATCGTCAGGATCAGCACCGGGAAGCGGTCCTGCCGGCAGATTGTAAACAGCCAGGCACTGCCTGTTCTTACCGTTGATTTTGGTGAAGTTTCCGCAAACCACCAGCTGGGTGCCACTGATATAATTTTCCAGGACGCTGCTGTTTGGCTGGGGATCGAAGGCTGTATTGGAAGATCCGGCCCCGGTTCTGACAGCTCCTTCATAGAGCCTGCTGATGCCGTTGATTGTTGAAAAACTTCCGCCCAGGTAAACGGTATCAGAAGCTACGGCATGACCATAAACCGTACTGCCCGCTGCAGGATTCCAGGACTGAAGGCTGTTGTTGCTGAATGCATAGGCGGCCCCATAGCCGCGGCTCTGGGCCCCATTGTTCACCGTGGAGAACGATCCCGTGGCATACAGTGTGGTGGCATTGGATTCCAGGTCCTCCACCGTTCCGTTTAAATAGGGGTTGAATGATGTTACCGTACCTGCAGCGGTATCTACGGATGAAAGATAATTACGCTGTACAGACGTGTTCATGGTAATATAACTTCCGCCAAGGTAAACCTGGTTGCCTTTCACCAGCAAGGCCTTAATCTGCGCCCCGGGAACAGGATTCCAGTTCCGCAGGGAACCGCCGCTGGTGACGGAGGCAGCAAAATTCCGGGTGCTGCCTTTCACGGAATTAAAATTGCCGCCGATATACAGGTTGGATGAACCGTCAAACTTCAGGTCGTAAACGATTCCGTTGGAACCGTTCAGCAGCACATCACAGGCAAAGGAAGCCACATTGCCGGTATTCATATTAATGGCACCGAGCGATTTCTTCGCCACGCTGTTGAGGTTTCCGAATTGTCCGCCCACATACAGGTTGCTGCCGTTTACAGCCAGCGCATAAACATAGCCGTCTGACCCCGGATTCCAGGAAGTCAGCAGGCCCGTACCGGCATCGATGCAGGCCAGGTAATTTCTTGCGGCTCCCTTCATGAACTGGAAGTTGCCCCCCGCCAGGATGTTGCTGCCGCTTTTGGCGATTTCATAAATGATCCCGTTGGCCGAAGGGTCCCATGATTTCAGGGCTGAGGTGGAAGGGTTAAACTGGGCAATGCACTTTCTTTCGGTGGTTCCCGAATGATCAAAATTTCCTCCCAGGTAAACGTTGTTGTCGTCCGCATAAACAGCCCGCAGGTCAGCATAGGAAGGGCTGCCGTTTAGGGATAACAAGGCATTCCAGCTGTTGTCGAGGCTCAGGTTGGTGAGCAGAAAGGCTGCCGCCCCCGCCCTGGCAATGCCATTCACATTATCAAAAGCGCCCGCAGCATAAAGCCTGGTACTGTTGAAGGCCAGATCATAAACAATATAATCCGGGGACGGATCCCAGCCCGAAACAATGCCGGTGGTTTTACTCACAGAGGCCAGGTAATTGCGGGCTCCATGTTTGAGGAATACAAAATTTCCGCCAATCAGCACTTTATTATTATCCTGTAAAATTTCATATACGATAGCGTTAGTTTGTGGGTTCCAGGATTTAACCGCTCCGGTAGTGGCATTCACTTTCGCAATGTAATTGCGGGTGGTCACGTCCACGCGGTTGAAGTTCCCGCCCAGGTATATTTCCGTATCGTTTGCCGCCACCGACCATAAATCGGCACTGGTGGGTACATTGTTCAGGGAAAGCAGGGGATTCCAGTTGGCAAGTCCGCCGCCTGAAAAGTTAAAGGCCGCCGCTCCCGGTCTTGACTGCCCGCCTGCATTGTCAAAGGATCCCACCACAAACAATTTGCTTGAATTAACGGCCATGTCATATACGATATAATCCAGTGAAGGACTGAAGGAGTTGGCTTTGCCGGTGGAATGACGGATGGCGGCACAATAGGTTTTATTATTCCCGTCCAGGAAAGTGAATTGTCCGCCCAGCACCAGCTTCGTTCCGTTAAGCCCGATGCTGTAGACCAGGTTGTCGGGTCCCGGGTTAATGGATTTCAGGGAAGCATTGGAAACGGAAACATTTGCAAAATTCTGGCGGGAAGAAGCTCCCAGGGCGTCAAATTGCCCGCCGATATAAATATCGGTGTTGGTAGCATAAACAGCCCGGGCTGTTCCCTGGGTATTGCTTCCGTTCAGTTTCAGCTGGGGATCCCAGGCCTCCATCGCCAGGGTGTTCCGGTTGAAGGAGACCAGGCAATTATGGGAAATGACATTGGCGGTGTGAAACGCACCGGCCAGGTAGAAGTGGTCATTGTTCCACGCAATATCATAGGCGATATAATCCAGCAGTGGATTCCAGGAACTGGCTTCACCGGTTGGCAAGGGGATGATGGAACCGTAACTGCGGCTGCCGGATTTGAATTTGTCAAAATTTCCGCCGGCCAGCACAACCGATGCATTGGCCAGGAGGGACTTCACCGTGGAATTGGCATCCGGGTTCCAGGATCCGATCAGGGCTCCCGTTCCTGTGTTGAAGGCGGCAAGCCGGTTCCGGCTGGTGATTCCGCTCTGGGTAAAACTGCCACCGGCAAACAACTTGCTGCCGGAAACGGCCAGGGAATAAACGGTGCTGTTAAAATCCGGGTTCAGGGCCAACAGGTTCCCGCTGGAAATCACCACCCCGGCACAACGGCCGCGGGACGTACCGTTCACTTGTGTAAACTGGCCTCCCAGGTATATGTTGCTTCCGTCAATGATTAATTTTTCCACATAGGAATCGGAGGTGATCCAGGCCGAAACTGCACCGGTGGTTTTGCTCAGTTTCACCACATACCGGTTCAACGCGCCACCCACATTCTGGAAATAACCTCCTGCATATACGTTACTGCCGCTCAGCACGAGGCTTCTCACCGAGTTGTCGGCATTCGGGTTGAAGGTCGAATCCAGTGCACCATTCAGGTTGAATTTAGCCAGCCTGTTCCGGTTCACGTTGCTTACCTGGGTGAAATCGCCTCCGGCAAACAGCGAGGTACCGTCCCCTTCCAAACTGAGTACGGTGTTGTTGGCGGTGGTGGACCAGGTTTTATTGGCTCCGGCCCCGGTGGTTGAAAGAGCCGTTAAATACAAACGGGACGCCCCGTTGGAAGTGGTAAATGCACCTCCCGCATAAAGGGTCGTGCCGGTCAGGTACAGGGCATTCACCTCCCCGTTCAGCAAGGGGGTATAGTTGGAAACCAATTGACCGGAAGCATTCAGTTTGGCCAGGTAGGGCCGGCTCACCCCATCCACTATGGTAAAACTGCCACCTATAAAGTAACCACCCGCCCCGTCTGAAATGATGGTTTTTACTTCCCCGTTGGTACTGGCGAAATTCCTGTCCGGTATATCCAGGGAAGGCGTAAAGGCAGCCAGGGAAGGTTGCGTGTAAGCCAGACTGGTGAAATTGCCAGCCAGTACCAGAGAATCACCCATGACGGAAATTTTTTGTACATAACTGTTGGCATCCATGATACCTGAATAAGTCTTGCCGCCTGACTTGCCTATGGATGCCAGGTAATAACGGGCTTTGTTGCCGACTGCGGTGAAGGCTCCTCCGGCATAAAACAGCGTATCTTTCAGAACCAGCGTATATACCGCATTGTTGGCGGATGGATTCCAGGATGTCACATTGCTGTTGGTGCTGTTGACAGCCGCCAGGTATTGCCTGTTGTTTCCGCCAACCGTTGTAAATGTTCCCCCGATATGAAGATTGCTGCCTGATTTTACGATGGTACGGACCTCTCCGTTGAAGGTTACGGACGGGTTAGCATCAATACTTTTATTGGATTTCACATGGGCCAGGTTTTGCCTGGATACGCCACCGATTGTGGAAAAATTTCCGCCCACATACCAGCCACCGGAGCCGTCAGGAATGATGCAGTAAACCGTGCCGTCAGTCCTGGGAAAGTCTACATCCGGGACATCGGTCGTAGTAGTGATGGCCGCCAGGTACGGATTGTCAAATCCGGTTTTGGTGAAATTTCCGCCGATGAAAACGGAGTCCCCCTTGGCCAGTACCTTCTGCACATAACTGTTCGTATTGGTCAGTCCACCGACAACCTTGCCCTTGATCAGACCAACCCTTGAGAAATATTTTTGAGGATAGCCACCCAGCGTGGAAAAGCTGCCGCCGATATAAATACAGGTATCCACCTTTGTCATGGTATAGACGGCGTTGTTGCATCCTGGGTTCCAGGTGCTGTTCAGTATTCCTGATGTGGCGTTAACGCAGGCCAGGTAGGAACGGGCAGTGCTGTTGACCGCGGTGAACCCTCCGCCCGCATAAAGTTTAGAACCCGACAGGACCATGGAATAGACATCTCCGCCGCTGCAGTCTGCCACAAAGGAAGCATCCACACTTTTATTGGATTTGATCCGGGCCAGGTTTTGACGACTGAGGCCGCCGATCTGTGTAAATCCTCCTCCCACATACCAGCCACCTGTTCCATCCGGTATTATGCAGCGGACGATTCCGTTGGTCACCGGGAAATCATGTGCCGGTATATCGCTGCTTGTTGTGAGGCTGGCGATGTAATTATTTTCAAACCCGAGGCTGGTGAAGTTTCCTCCGATGAAAATCGTATCACCTTTCACCCTGATGGTTTGCACATAACTGTTGGTACTGGCGATGTTGTTCAGCATGGACCCGTTGGAGGTGTTGAAGGCAGCCAGGTATTTATGGGTTTTCCCCGCAATCTGGCTGAAGGCCCCGCCCACAAAAAGGGTGGTTCCGCCAAGGGCAACGGTATATACGTTATTATCCGGGGAGGGATTCCAGGATTGCAGGTTCCCGGATGTTTTATTGACGGATGCCAGGTAATTCCGGGAGGTGGAGTTCACCTGGGTAAAGGCCCCGCCGATATACAACGTACTTCCCTTCAAAGCCAGCGCATAGACTGAGCCGTTGGTAATGCTGGCATTGAAGACCGGATCTATGGTTTTGTCGGAAAGGATGTGGAGCAGGGAAGAGACGCTGTTGCCATCGGCCTGGGTAAAACTTCCGCCGATATACCAGCCGTTGCTGCCATCGGAAACAGCCGCTATCACTTCCCCGTTGAGCCCGGGAAAATTTAAATCGGGAACGTCACCGGATGTGGTCAGTGCGCCGGCAGACCCGGTCAACAGACCGACATAGGTGAAATTGCCTCCGATGTAATACTTGCCGGAATTTTTAACAACGGTTTGAACGGTCCCGTTGGCCGAAGACATTGTTTTCACCAGCGTCTGTGCACGGATGTCTGACAAGGTCAACATACCTATCGTTAATGCTGAAATCAGAATGAGGGGTCTCATGGCTTTTTGTTTTTATGGTTTTATGTTATATCCGGGTACGGCAAAATCCAGTCCTTGTAAAAAAAATGAGCAATGGCTTTTACAGGGCCTGGGAATTAAAATAAAGGAATCAGCAAAATAGCGGAATCCTTTTAAAAAGTCAAGTTTTTCAAGGGAATCCGGGAGGTTGTTGAAAACTTTTTCTGAAAGAAAAGCTTCCGTTAATCCGCTACACTCACTTTTTCAATCCGCTTGTGAAGTTTCAGCGCTTCCACCAGCGCGGCCGAACCGTACCAGGGATGCAGTTCCATTACCAGGGAACCGGCTTTAACGGCAGGATCGGTTTCTACCAGGCTTCGGGCCTCTTCCAGCGTTCCCACGTCAAAAATGTAAATGCCGCGCAGCGGTTGGTCATCCAGGAAAGGCCCTGCCAGGACCAGCTTTCCCTCCTCCGCCAGACGCATAATGTTTTTCAGGTGTGCTTTCTGAAGCGTTGCGCGTTCCAATGAATCACGGGAACGGTTGGGCCCGGTTTTCAGAAACGCAAAAACATATTTTTTCATGCCATAGGGATCAGCGCCCAGGCGGGTAGCCAAAAGAGAATCATAGGGCTCAGGGGTCAGCTGTTTTTTCGAATCCTGGGCCTGCAGGAGAGGATTTGAAATCAACATGAATATTAAAATCAGGAAACCGGGCTTCATCTGCATTTGATTTTAGGCCGCTAAGGTAAACATTATGGGAATGGTTGAAACCGGTTACCAGGATAACGGCCTGGACCCAAATCCTCTTCTGCAGCAAAACAGGAAACACGGATGGATACCTGAATGATCATTCAGCCAATTCCAGGATAAATTGAAAAAGTCCCCGGATTCAAAATCAAAAGCACTGAATTCAAAAAACGCTTTGACGGGTGGATGACCCCTGGCTAATTTTATCCTGCAGTTTGAAAACGGGCACATCGTTTAACCAGGAAATTAATCAGGAGGACATAGCAAGAAATCAATTTTAATATCTGATGCCATGCAATTTCATTCCATTGGAAAAGTCAACGGATCGGGCAACTCAAATCCGGCCGTAAATGACAGGTTTTCTCACCGGGATCCGGCAGCCGGTGTTGCCTGTTACAGGCTGAAGCAGGTAAATTATAATGGTGATATAAACTTCAGCCCGGTGATTACCTTGATATCCGTAATGAAGGGCGAAGACATCAGCATGTATCCAAACCCGTGCAGGGATGTAATTCAAATCGTCCGGCATCATACGATAGAACAGCTAAGCGTCAGGATATGGAATTCTTCCGGACAAGTTGTTTATATGGCGGGTATGCCCGATTTCGGTTCAATACGGATGGAGACCGTTGCTTTACCCGAAGGACATTATACGGCTGAAATAGGGTCGAATTCGAAAAGCTTCTTTAAACAATTTATTAAAATCCGAGAATCATTGTAAACCCCTTATCAGCTTTCATCAGGGAAGGGCTTTTTTCAGGGCCGCAAAATGCGCTGAAAAGTCCTTCCCCTTTTTTGATCCCAGTTCCCGCCATTTTTTTTCAATCGCGGCAACGCGGTTTTCCGGATTGGGATGCGTGCTCAAAAACTGGAGGGCGCCCATGGTTTCTCCCTGCCTGGCAAGTTTCTGAAAAAAGCCGGCGAACCCGCGGGGATCGTAGCCGGTATCATTCAGGTATAAAACGGAATGTTCATCGGCTTCCCGTTCATCGCTCCGGCTGAAGGAAAGCCCGGCCAGGTTCAGCCCGATGGAGGCCAGCAGGTCCCCATTTCCTCCGGTAATCAGTCCGACGATCAGCCTCAGGCCGTAGGATTTGGTCATCTGGTCGGTGGAATGCCGCAGGTCCGCATGGGCCATTTCATGTCCCAGCACCCCGGCCAGTTCATCTTCCGTATCCAGAAATTTTATGAGACCCGTATACACGTATATGTACCCGCCCGGTGTGCAGAATGCATTGTAAACAGTATCGTTCCGGATGATATGTACCCTCCACCGGAATTCGTCCCGGTACAACAGGTGCGGTGATTTTAAAATGGCATCCGTAATGTCCCTTAATTTCGTATAGGCTAATGGATATTGTTCCGGGTCGAGGAGAGGGAAAGACTCCGGGTTTCCTTCAATCTGCCGGTGCATTTGTAAACCCAGCGCAAGGTCCTCATCCGCAGAAAAAAGGGTGTAATCACCGTCCTTGCTTTTGCAGGAAGCAAAAAATAATAGCAGCAGGAATAAACGGTTCTTCATGTTTGCATTCTGTAACCGGTATCAGGGCCGGGTTGCATGGAATTCCTCATTTGTCAGGCTGATATGACGAAGAATTTCCTCGCGTCCTGTTTTGTTTTCGGCGGAGGAGAGAATGAACGGAGGAAGTTCAGCCCAGGTCTGCAGGAGTTTCTCCTGAAAGAGGGCCGACTGATCCTTCAGTTTTTTTTTTGTCAGCTTGTCGGTTTTGGTGAAAACAAGCACCAGGGGAATTTGTTTTTCGCCCAGCCAGTCGATAAACTTCAGGTCGCTGCTCATGGGTTCGATACGGGAATCCACCAGTACAAAAACAGTGGCCAGTTGTTTTCGTCTGAACAGGTATTCCCTGATCATACTTTCCCATCCTGCTCTCACCGTTTGGGATACTTTGGCAAATCCGTACCCGGGTAAATCAACCAAATGCCAGCTTTCGTTAATCAGGAAATAGTTAAGGAGCCTTGTTTTTCCCGGGGTACCTGAGGTTTTGGCCAGACCTTTCATGCCCGTAATCATGTTGATCAGGGAAGACTTCCCGACATTGCTCCGGCCGATAAAGGCATACTCCGGTAGTTTTGCTTTCGGACAGCCCGTTATGGAAGGGAAGCTGCCGGAAAAGAGTGCAGACCGGATAATCATACCTGGAAAGGAAGGTTGTTTAAAAACCGCGATGAATCAGGCAAGCGTTTGCGTGGTCAGCCAGGAGCTCAGGACTTCATTGAATTCATGGGGATGCTCCATCATGGGCGCATGCCCGCACTTGTCAATGAAAAAAAGATCGGAATGCGGCAGCAGTTTATGAAACTCCTCGGCTACCTCGGGCGGGGTGATGGTGTCGTTTTTTCCCCAGATGAGGCAGGATGGCGCCTGTATGGTGTGCAGCTCATCGGCCATGTTATGCCGGATGGCCGACTTGGCCAGGGAAATGATCCTCACCAGCTTCCCCTTGTTGTTGATAATCTCATAAACCTCATCCACCAGTTCCTTCGTTGCGGTTTTCGGATCGTAAAAAGTAAGCTCGATTTTACTCTTAATAAAATTGTAATCCTCCCGTCTCGGGAAGGACCCCCCCATGGCGTTTTCGTATAAGCCGGAACTGCCCGTCAGCGTAAGAGTTTTTACCTTTCCGGGATGCTTGGTGATGTAAACCAATGCTACGTGCCCGCCCAGCGAATTGCCAATCAGGTTGACGGTATGAAATTGCCGGAATGAAATAAAACGATGTATGTATTCGGCCAATTCCTTGACGTTGGTGGATAAGAGAGGCAGATCATAAATAGGCATCAGGGGAATAACCACTTTGTATTTTTTGGAAAAATGGTTAATCACCTCGGCCCAGTTGCTCAGGGCCCCAAATAAACCATGTAATAAAATAAGAACCGATCCTTCTCCCTCCTCAACGTATTGAAACTCACCTTCCTTCTTAATCGTGAAATCCATACATGTTTTAATTTGATCCAAAAATAGAAAAAAATGAATTGCAAATGCGAATATAATACAGAGTAATTATTATACCTCAGCCTTCCCTGACCCGTTCCAGGTATTTTTCAATGAGGCGGGGAAAGGCATAACGCCCGCTATCCCGGTGGGAGATGGATGCAAAGTTGCCTGTTAAAGCAATAACCGGTACCTGCTGCAGTCTGATGTGGTAAAAAACCGCATGTATGGTCTGGTGCGATAACTGGTGTTTGGTTTCATACACGCTGACCTCCGGCATCACACTGCCCTTCAGCCACCCGGTCATTTCAGGGCTTTTCAGCAAGGCCCTGAATCCCGAGTTTTTCTTCGTTTCATGGAGGGGAAGTGCATACAAATGCTGCGAGATGTGGCGGTCCTGCCTGT
>CAYWHE010000031.1:0-26855 GCA_964458125.1 uncultured Flavobacteriaceae bacterium
GGCGATAACGCTTCCCGTTGCTGCTCCGGCACACTCAACCGAATCCTGGCTGACACATAATACAGGTGCATCGCGGTAGAAGATATCCGCCACGGCAGAGAAGGCCTGGCAACCGCCCATAGACAAGGGCAGGGTTACCTGAACCTGGTAGATACCGGGACCGTTGACGAAGAAGGTGCTGTCAAACGTTGGTCCGAAACCGTAATCAAACAGGGTACCAACAGGCCATCCGCCGGCATAAGTGCCTGAATCGCGTGCGACAATGTTGATCACCTGGCCGCTGCAAAGCGTGGTGTCGTTCGGGAAGATGTAGGCGTTCGGCAGATCGGTAACAACCAGGTTTACTGATGCCGTGCTGCTGCAACCGGTTCCGGTTTCAGTTACGGTAACGGTATACGTTGTTGATGATGCAGGGGCCGCTTTCGGGTTGCTGATATTCGGATTGCTCAGGCCTGTAGGAGGGCTCCAGGTATAAACCAGGCTGGAGGAAACAGGAGGTGCAAATACCCATGCTTCAGGCACACCTGTAGTCCAGGTACCCAGGTTCCTGCCGGGAGCCATTACGCCAAGCGTACCATCGGAATTTTCCACACCCATTACCCTGTTGTTGCCACTGCCGGCTACACTGGTAAGATGCATTTCAATCGTATTGCTGGTCTGATTAAGCACGATCTGACCGGTGAGGTTGCCGCCACCGCTCAATAAGGGTACGTTATTATAACAAACAACCAGTTTGGTTCCAACATTTCCCCATGTAATCTGTCCGGCAGTAGGGTTCAGATCGGACCAGGCCAGGGCAATGGTATTATTTGGCGTGCCCGCTGATGGCAGTGTTGTTGGAGTAAATGAGGTTGAGTACAAAGGATTACCAACAGTTCCCGATCCGTTTCCAAGCTGGATATTTCCATTCGTAGAAATGGTAAACTGGGTATAGGTATTTCCATAATAGTTAAAGCTAAAGCCGATGTTTTGCGTGGGTAAAACGGCATCATCACCGGATGGACCAGCATTACCAGGGCAAACAACAGGAGCAAATGGTATGGACGCCACGGTCATATTACCGCTGGGTGGGATAAACGGAGTTGCGGTAACCGTCATCTGAGCGCTGTCACCCGAACAAACCGGATTTGGTGTTTGGGTAAACGAGGTAATGAAAGGCGCTGGAACTACAATCAATGTAACTGTATCGGTATTTGAGCATCCGTTGATGTTGTCAAATCCGGTCACGATATAGGTAGTTGTTACGGCGGGGCAGGCTACCACGGAAGCACCTGTTGTGGCGCTCAGGCCCGTTGCAGGACTCCATTCAAAGGTCTGGTAATTGGCCTGGCCTGCAGAATCCACATCGAGGGTCGTACAGGTATTCTGACAGATGGTGTCTGTTCCTGCGATCATGGCGATGGCCGGAGCAGGATTGGATACTGCAATAACCGGGTATCTGGCGCTTACGCAGGCATTGAAGCCGGTATTCAGGTAAGCGAGAATGGCATTCCGGACGTTGGTGGCCTGTGGTTGCGGGCTGTGGAAGTTTACGGTCGTCATACCGCCGAACATAACCCTGCCGTTTCCAAAATTCAACTCAGCCAGCACGGCGTTGGCCGTAGCCTGGTCCTGAATGATCTTGGTGATGCCGCCACCGGATACCCATGCATGACCATAACTGCCTCCCGTCCATGGTCCAACACCCGTGGGGAAGGTTCCGTTGTTAAAGACGGCATGGCCGTTCTGGCCCGGTGAAATGACAGCCGTGGCGGTAAAATTCGGGTACTGGCAGATTACGCCTCCAAAACCGAAGTTGATGTTGCCTCCAGAGTTGGGTGCGGCATTCAGGAATAAATGTCCGCCGCCGGAAACCCAGTTTTGGATGGTCGTCAGATTGGCTGTGAGGAAGGCATTGAGAGCCGCCGGTCCTCCGTCGCTACCGTCCATAAATACAATTTTGGTGGTCGTACTGAATATCGTGGCGGGAACGGCCGACTCAAAGAAAGCGGTAGACCAGTTTCCTGCACCGAATACAGCGTTCATGGCCACATCGTTGCTGTTATTACCCCATGGACCTGTTGCCTGGGCCGAGGCACGCATGTAAAATACGTTGCCGCTGGCGGAAAGCGAATTGGTGTCCACCGTGACCGATGCCCAAAGCGTATCGGTTGAGGAAATTGTTTTGCAGAAGGTATCTCCTGTGGCAATTACATTACCGCCGATGGAATCGTTATACCATTGTACAAAATAACCCGGGTTGTTTTTGGTCGCTGAAACGCAAACCTGACCGACACCGCAAACGGTATCACCGGTTACGCTAAGTACCTGGGGATCATTGACGATGAACTGGACAATCCTGGAATTGACCGAATCGCCTCCGCAGGATACATCCACACGGAACCAGGTGGTTGTGGTGATGGCCTGAATAAGCGTATCATTGGTTTGACCACTGATATCTGTAAAATTCACGCCGTCGTTGGATACCTGCCACTGGAAGTCGCCGGAGGTTCCGGTCACACGAAGACTGGCGTTGCCGGAGAGGCAGAACACGGAATCACCCATCACCGTTACAATCGGATCAAGCGGGGTGGTGCTTAAATTTACCGTAATGCTCTGTGCTGCCGAACAGCCGCTCACGGGATCGGTTGCGACCACAGTATAAACGATGGTGGTATCATTGTTTCCAACCGTTGCTGCCGTAAATACCGGGTCTTCAATGGTATCGCTTGAGAGCGCCAGCGCAGGTGTCCAGTTAAACAATACATTGCCTCCGGTGAACCGGACGTTCGGCCTGTCGTTCTGATTGGGAGCAACCAGGAATCCGCCGGTAGCAGAGTTACAAGCCGATGCATTCAGGGCGCTGAATTTCTGCGCTCCTGAAGGAGAAGTGGAAACCACGTCGAAGAATCCGGGTACGTTATGCGTAAAGCAAAGGCTTACCAATACGTTACTTGTTCCATCCCAGTTAAACGGCGTGGTGAAATTATACGTGTTCCATCCCAGCGCGCTGGCGATGGCAGGATTGGTATAGACCGATGTGCCGTTCGGAGAAATATGCGCCGTTGACGGGAATGCCGCAGGTATACCAACATCCGCCCGTACATTAATGGCAACGGTATAGGTGGTAGTCGTTAATTTATTGGCGACAAACAAGGCCAGGGACGTAATGCTGGTAGGTCCGATCAATCCGGAGGCGTTCAGTTCGGTCGCCGTAAAAATCATCTGGGAATACTGCGTGGTATTACCACCGTATACGGTACCGGCAATGAAGTTGGGATCGAACCGGTTACCAATCTGAATGATACTGGATTTGGCCGCGGTGGAATTAAAGTTCAGGGTCGGAATTGCCAGCGGGCAAATGGTTGTATCGGAGTAACTTACCGATAACGTGGGTGCCGGATTGACAGTCAGGGTTATGGTAGCCACGCCATTACAGTCATTGATCGTGTCGTGAGCAATAAGCGTATACGTAGTGGTTGCGGTGAGGCCTGAAACCGTCACGGATGCACCGGTTGTAGCGCTTAAGCCAGTTGCCGGACTCCATTCGAAAGTATGATACACGCCGCCTACACTGTCTACGGCAGTCAGAATGGTGTTTGCCGTATCGCAGAATGCAAGACCTGCAGATGAAGCAATGCCCACGGGGGAAGCCGGGTTAACCACATAGTTAACTATGGAGACTGGGCTTGCACAGGCGTAGGATACGTTCCAGTTATAGAATAATCCGAAGAAGTTAGCCGGGAACGGATTCGCATTGACGTTTCCAAAACTGGTAATACTCATCACGTTGGTAATGGTATAGGGCAGTGCCGGTCCGGCGCTGTGAACCGAAAGGTTCGGATTCAGCACAGGCTGTAACCTCCAGGTACCCTGCGGTACATACATGTTCAATGTGACCGTTTGAAGGGCCGTATTGCCACCTGCCGAAACAACAATGGTGTCCGAAACTGCAACCAACTGACCGGTAGGCGTCATCAGTCCGACGATCATGGGTACGTTGGAAGCAGGGGCATTGGAAGATACATCCACGGTATTGATCACCACTCCGCCAGGTGCGGTGACAGTGAAGTTCATAAAGGAGGCATTATCCGGGAAGAAGCCCGCAGGAGCACCGGCGCCATTAAAACCAACCGTAGTGGTCGTGGTCGGCGGCACTTCATGTACATAATAAGATCCGCTCTGGGTCACATAGGCGCTGAAAGTTGCGCCGGTACCCAGAACAGGTCCACCGATGGTATCGGTCCAGATCATGCTGTTGGCCAGATCAGAAAGGGTTGCGGAGAGGTTAATGGTATCGGGACCGCACACGGTGTCACCAAGAACGGCAGGCGCCGGTGGAACCGATACGACCGTTACGGTAACTGCGCTGGTGGCCGAACATCCGGCAGGATCATAGGCTGTTACCGTGTAGGTGATCGGTCCGGCTGATGTCGGAGTAGCCACCACGGTGCCGCCGGTTGTTGAACTTAAACCGGTAGCCGGTGACCAGGTATAGGTGCTTGGCGATCCGGCAATGACAGTAATGGTGTAGTCCTCCACTTCACCAAAACCAAAGGTGTTGGGCGAACAGGCATAAGTTGCCGCGGGAGTACCTGCAAATACGCAAACAACGCGCATTCTCACGGCAGCGTTGGCAGCCGAAACCGGTACGGTTATATTGCCGGTGGCTGCAGCCGTAGAAGAAACACCCGTCAGTACCATCTCACCAACATCGGCGAAGGAACCGTTGTTGTTCCAGTCAATAAATACCGCCTTGGCCTGTGAAAACGATGCATTCGGCGTTACACTCATAAAATAGGTATTGCCTGACAGAACCGTGGTAGTCGTACCAGGACCTGGTGCATAATAGTTATAGTCACCCGGGCCGTCACCGGTGTTATTATTCAGGGTATTAAAGGTAACGTTGATGATGTTATCGCTGGTAGCACCCGGGCTGGTGAATATAATCGGGGCGCAATAGGTACCGAATTCAGTACCAAGCGGACCGCCCGATGAGGATGCCGAGGCGGTAAGCGTTGTGCTTTGTCCCAGACAGAAATTAGTGGAGGATGCCGTGGCTGGCGTATTGAAAGTCGGCGTAACGCCTAATCCAACCGTGACGGTTGCAATCCTGTTACAGGAGCCCAGACATCCGTTGATGTTGGTGACAATCACCGTATCCAGGCTCAGGCATGTGGTTTGAGCCGTATTGGCCGATCCTTTGATACAACCTGAAGCAACAGGAGTGCCCTCACATAATACGGTGAAGTTGGCGAAATCGGTATCGGTAGGAAGCGTGTTGATCTGGAAGGTGAAGGGTCCGTTGGTGGAAAGTACGGGTCCGGTTGTGACATTATTATTGGTACCCGTATACGTCGGACTGCTCAGAATCGTCACACTGGAAGCATCCTTCAGGGTCCAGGAAATATTGTCCTGCTTGGTATCTCCAAAAGGACTCACACCATTAATGTTTACGGTCAGGTTACCAATTTGTGTTGCGGTAACGGTATAAATAGTTGTTGAGGTAGGATTAGCAGTTACGGTAGTGCCCGAGGTGGCGTTCAAACCTCCTGAAATCGGAGCCGTCCAGGCATAGGAATACTGATTATTCTGAGGACTGGAAACATTGGCAACATTCAGGGTAACCGTTGTGGCGCCTGGTACAGAATCGCAGATTAAAGCAATATCCACTCCCGCCGCAATGGTATCCGGATCTATAATATTTACAAATACCGGTGTACGGGGTCCTTCACAGAAGGGCGACAACAAGGTGGTTTCAGATACATAGAAGGTGGTGTCGGATGAAATAACAGGACTGAAAGAACCTCCTAATGCCAATGACGTTCCGCCGGATGCATTGGCAAACCACTTGATTGTTCCGCCTGTTCCGGTGGCGCTTAAAGAAGCCGTGCCGTTACCGCAGGGCACCGTATTGACGAGGGCGCCTGGAGCGGGAGGAGGAGGCGTAACGGTTAATGAAACAGTGCCTGTATTGGTGCAACCGGCGAGGTTGGTAACGGTTACCGTATAAACGGTAGTACCGGCAGGAGGAGATGCTTTGGGCGATTTAATGGATGCATTATCCAGGTTTGCTGCTGGAGACCAGGAGAATCCCAGATTCGGATCGCCGTACTGATAGGAAACTGTTCCGATCCACCTGCGGGCCGCAATGGTGCCGGTGAGCGTTCCTCCGAAACCTTCCTTCACGGTCAGGTGAGGTGTGGAACCCATTATCGGGCAGCCGGAAGTACCATTGAAGTAACTCTGACCCAACGCTCCGCCGACCGCAAAGGCATAAGTTGCACCTGCAGGGATGGTCACGTTCACGTCAAACGGAATGGTGGTATAGGTGATGGTTCCGGGGAATCCGACATTGCCTGCGGAGGTGGTGCTGACGTTTGCAACCTGTACCCAGCCCGGCGCCGTTGTTACGTTGGCGGGGAACACACAGTTCATGGGCGTGGTGTTCATCCAGATTTGCTGGATACCCACCGTACCGGCCACCGAACTGCTTTGGAAGGTAAAGTAATGCAGGGTTATCGGACTTCCGGAAATATTGGTGATATCAAATCCGGTGGCGCTGGAACCGTTCGTCGTACCCGTTGTAGGAGATGCCAGCAATCCCGATAAAAATGTTCCCGCATCCAACTGCGAGGAATCTCCAAGACAGATGTTGGCAGGAGTCGCCGAAGGAGTGGTTGCCGGGAGAGCATTGGCTACCACGGTGACTGGGATCCTTGGGCTGGGGCAGTTTCCATTATAACTCTCTACATAATAAGTAACAGTTGATACCCAGATTGAATCCCAGTTGGTTCCCTGGTGCATTAATGTTCCCCCAATGGCTGCCGAATACCAGTCAAGCGATGCCAAACCAGTAGCGGCCAAATGCGCAGAGTCACCGGCACAAATGGTATCATTGGTGGTTGTTGGGGCTGGATTGGCAACACCCAGGTTAACCAGCGTAATGGTGGTCAGGGAGGTGCAACTGTTGGCGTCAGTGGTAACCAGAGAATATACGGTGGAACCGATCGGAGGGGTAATGACTGGTGTAAGGCTGGCTGTGTTAGAAACTCCGGTTGCCGGAGACCAGGCATAGGATAAGGGGTTTACAATATTCACCAGGTAGTCCTCCGTTTCTCCAAAACCATAACTTAATAAAGGCGTAATGGTAGCTGCCGTGAATCCTTCGGCATTAATAACGCGCATACGCGTCAAACCATTTTTTGCCGTTGATGGTACCGTAAAGTTTCCACTAAAGAGATACGGTCCGCTGGTTCCGGATGGAGTACCGGCCACTTGTTCACCGGGAAATTCCCACACTCCGTTCTGATTGTAATCAATAAAGATGGCACAGCCGCTGGTGAAAATACCACCACAGGTGCCAATGTTAATGGTAAAGGGGATGGAGGCGCCGGCATTTAAATTCGGTGCTGCAGGTGCGCCCACACCGGAAGTATAATTTGAATACTGGAAAGGAAGGGATCCGGGACCGGGAGCCAAGGCACCACAAACAGAGGGGTTATTTAAAGTACCCACAATTACTCCCAATATTTCTTCATCAGCCGTTGTTGTCGCTGCGCTTGCTCCATATGCACCACCGGGTCCACCTGCAGAAACAGTTACTGACTGACCGTCACAAATGGTATCCGTATCAATGGCTATGCTTACGGATGGCGTATCATTCACAACCTGGTTGCCCGACATGGTAAAACAACTCTCGCCGGTATTCCAGATAAGTACGGAATAGGTTCCGGAGGTGGTGGCATTATAAGTAGAAGCATTCGGAGCACCGATGACTGATCCGTTTTTATACCATTCAAAATTCGGGCTGGCCGCACTGGTGGTAGCCGTTAATAGTGCAGCAAGGCAGCTATTGCCGGAAATGCTGGCTGTTGGAGGGCCAGACGGACAGGCATTGACATTAAAGGAACCACCGATATCGGCCGGTGAACTGACCGGCTGACAATCAAGGTCCTGTGTAATATAAGCGGGAAGCGGTGTAAATCCGGCTCCATCGAGTGCGCCATTGGTGGCATGCAGGTTATTGTTGTTATTAAAGAATAAGGGATCCACATTGGCATTCGCCGTAGCCTGGGCATCAGCGGTCTGCCAGGCTAAAACAGTGGGATAATCAACCAAACTCGCATTATCCCTGGCTATAAATCCCTGGGTGGCATTGGCAATCCAGAGGTCGTTATTGCTTACAGCTGAACCTGCAACGCCAAGTGAAGTGGCGCCTGTCGGCGCACCATTGACAAAGCAATAGTGCGCGGCAGTTGCTAACTGTGCGCCTGTAAAGTTGGCGAATATGTTATTCCTGATCAAACTTGTAATGGTTCCGGCGATGGTGGGAGAACGCTGAAAGCAGGTATTGGACAAGTTAGGTGAACCTGAACCATCAATGCTGATGGAGTTGTTATAAATTTCATAGGAAATATTAAGTGTAGTAGTGGTACTTGCCAGGTTCATCCCTTTGATACCTGTGGTGGAGGCCCATGCTGTTGTGGCGCCGGTCCATGCCGAGGTTATATTTGAAATTGCGTTGTCGAACACGCGAAGGACCGATCCTACGGGCGAGGCCAGTGTATTATGCGTAAATCTCATACCATGAACCTGCACCGTGGAGGTGGCAGAATTATTTCTCACACCTCTGATAATGTTATTTGAAATGGTGCTTGGCGCGAAACCTGTAACACCGTAATAAGTTTCCACCAGGACACCATCGGTGGTGGTATTACTTGATACATTGCTTACTATGTTATTGCTTACTATAAATCCGGCCTGGTTTCCAAGGCGGATACCCCAGCACTGCGTGGTGGTAAATCCGCCACCGATATCCAAATTTGTTAACGGGTCACCTATTGTATTATAAACCCCGCAACCTGTGGTGGTGATCTGGTTATTGACATCCCTCGCCGCCTCGGTTGAAGTGGAAAGACCAAGCAGGTAAATTCCGGAATAGCAGTTTTTAATGGTCAGGCCGCGGTAAAGGTTGTTGGAGTTGGCGGTTCCGGCATCAAGCGGCGTGGTGATGGCCTGCTGCTGAATACCGATGGATGAAGTATTGTTCCGGTCGAGAGTGACAAAAATGTCGAAGAAGGAATCAAACTGAGATCCGCCGTTGGTTCCGGCCGTTCCCAGGTTGTTCACCACATAGATACCCCGGTCAATCCTGCTCGTGGTACCCGTATTAATACTTCTCAGATCCAGGTTCTGAAAGGTCATCCTGTCGGCGCCACTGACGAAAATGATGGGCTCGGTGGCGGTACCGACAACTGTAGTGCTGATATTATTCCTGACGTTTCCGACATCGGAACCCCTTACATTCATAATCTGGGGAGCGCCGGCTTTGGTAATCGTAATGGTATTGGCTACGGAAGTTCCGGTGATCGGACCAAATGAAATCGGAAATATATTATTACCGCCGGCCGCGGTTGTATCGGAAGCGGCATCCATCAGGTTAAACGTTACGGCTCCTGAAATACCCCTGTTGTTCAGTTCGGCGGCAACTTCGGTGAGGTTGCGGTAGGTCTGACCTACTCCTACATTATAGGAACCGCCGGCAATCGGGGTGGGAACACCCGGAGTAAACCGGAAGTTATAGGCGGGGAAATCATTTGATGCCAGCATGGAATGTCCGAGTTGGTTGGATCCGATCACGCCGTCAATCCAGCGACCAGTCGCATTGAGGGTGGAGATTTCCTCGATACCGATACTGGCTGATTCCGATGTATTGTATTGATTGGGTATTCCGACACCGTTTACCACCGGACCATAACAGAATTCGATGACGTTGGTGGTTTCGTAAATTTTAACCTGGAAGTTCAATGCCTTTACGTTACCGGATGAAAATGCAGGAACGTTGGTGTATTGAACCGTCAACACCTGGGATCCGGCTACTCCGGTAACCTGGTATAAAACCGAACCGGTGTTGCCGTTGATGGCCGTACCAATAGTCAGGTCATCCCACCAGGGCGCAATGGTTGCATTGGGCGTGGTGGTGGTGAACAGGTTGGTATTGATGTTGGATATAATTTTACCAAGGTTGGTATTGGCGTTTACCGCATTGGTCGGATACACATATCCATTCGTACCAATACCGAGGTAGTTGGTGCCGGCCAAAAAAGTTGTACCATTATAATTGAAGTTAAAAGGCAGTAAAATATGAGCAACGCCTTCCGTGGTACTGGCAATACCCCCTGTGGTTGTAAAATCGCCCAGGCCGGTACCGGTGGTGGAAATCTGGGTGGCGCCTCCGCCCACTGTTATAGGCGTATAGGCGGCGGTAAAACTCGACCGGGTATAGGCCAGCTGTGAGAATGCCTGAAATGACAAGCCCATGAATGCAATCATGGTCAGGCAGGTTTTTAAGTAAAGATGTTTTTTCATCGTATCGGGGGTTTTATTTATTTCTTTGATTGAATCCCGGTTTAACCAGGTTTTTAATTGATAGAACTGTTTCATAGTGGGGGGTGTGTTATCAATTATTTATTTAAGGTAATGCTGTATTGCGTATTGGAAGAACCTATTCCGGCAGGCATGGGCAGATTACCGGTGAGCACTAGTTCATCGGGAGGACCGAGCGTCAATTGGGTATTGGATTTATATACCGTATAGGATGTAGCGGGCGCAAGGGTCAGGGAATTTACCGGTGCGGATGCATTGGAAGAGTAAAACCAGATATAGCATTTTCCGGCATTGGCAACTCCGTCATCCCCGTCAAAAACCAGCTTATAACCGGTAATGTTGTAGGAGGCCACCCCGTCTACCTTAAAGATACATGAATAATTGCTGTTCAGGGTAACTTCAATGGTGTTTTTAAAATTATCCTTGCCTGTCCACAGGCCAAAATAATTGGTGGCACTAACCTGTGCCATGGAACTGGTTGTCATAAAAACCACGATCAGCAGGGTGAATAAAACCACTGCTGTTTTTGCTTGTTTCATGTTCATAAATTTTAAGATTTAGATTGGGGGTTAATAATTATTTTCTTGTTTTTAATTTCAGCCAGGAAGGTGCTTGGGAGCCGGCTCCCGAAGACCTGTAAAATGAATGTATGCGGACAAAAACAGGTGGGAATTCAGGAGCTTTATAAAAGTAAAAACACCCCGACAATAACCGGAGGGTGACGTCAATAAAATAGCCTAAAAATGAAGTAATGTTTTTAATCATTTGCTTAAAGGGATTCTTTCTCAGGCAAGAAAGTGATGCAATTTATAATTATTTGCGACATAAACAAAATAATTTACCAATTTTTTATTTGCGTTCGCCAAAACAGATCAGACAGACAATTCACCTGAAACCCGGCAGGTCTATAGGTTTATCCGGCATTTAAGTGCGGAAAGCCCGGACCAGGTCATTTTAATAACTACCGGAAACTTTTACTTAATGGGGGTAATCTGTTTTAGTAAGAAAACAATGCAAATTAATTTTTTTCTCTCAAACTACCAAATCTTTTTTTAAAAAACAGTCCATTGCTCACATAAAAAGTTGAAAAACGATGACCTTTCCTATGAAAAATCAGGTGATTAGCTTAGAAAGCAAAAGTTTTCAACAATTCAATCATGCGGTGACTACCCCTGCCTCTTGCCGGACTTCAATTCCTGCAGCAGTTTTAATACCCCTCCAGGTGAACATGGGACGAGGCGATAAAATCCGGGGTGTTCAGCGATAGGAGGATGAAACCACCTGTCCGGGTTTATCCGGATAAAAAATCAAGGCTCCGGGTCCGCCGGAGGGTGGTCCGTTAATTTCGTGTATATATACTGTTATATGTTCAGTAAAAGCTCAAAACCTCCTGTTTACAGCCATTTCAAACGATCATCCGAAAGGCCTGAATCCGGGACATAAAAAAAAATCTATTTTTTTGTCTTGATTTTTTCGCTGACGAAGGAACCGATTTCACGACCCAGAACCAGTCCGTTTTCACAGGAGAACCGGTAATGAATGCCGCCATAAACCCGGCTGATGCTGACCTCTTCGGCGGCCTGCGTGAAGGAGGTAAAGGACCTGACCGGCAACCCGAATTCCACTTCGGAAGAGTCAATGAAGGAAACGGTATCTCCAAAAAGAGAGATGAGCACGGTAGAAACAGCGCCCGTGATGGTGCTGTGACCGCTCGGGTATTCGGGAAATGGCGGGGTCTGCAACAGGGTATGCCAATCGTTATCCATGAACTGGTTGATGACCGTAACCGGCCGGATGGTATTGCATTTGTATTTCCAGTGCCAGCAGCTCATAAAGCCGTCGGCCAGGGCAACTGAAGCAAGGGCCATGGCCTCGGCAGCCTGCATGATGTTCAGCCGGTTGTTCCTGCTTAAGGTATTGACAATGGAAAGCCAGTGCCCGCCGGGCGTGAGTTTTTGTGAAAAAACGGTCAGATGCCCTTCATGTTTGGATACGTTCGGATTACAATCCCAGAATTTGGCTATATGCACTTTTTCCGTATCCAGGGATTTGGAAACCGCATATACTTCCTCAACGGCCTTTTGGTAAGGAGAATTTTTATTTTCGGAATACCTCGGGAATTCCATGGGTGGAGCAAACTGATCCACCGCCTGCAGCGCAAAGGGACGGTGCGTGCCCCAATAGGGTTCCACAGCAGCCATGTAATCCGGGGGTGTGGTTTTCCATGCTCCAACGGTGTCGCTCAGCGCATACCGGGTCATGCTTCTCGTTTGCTTAAAATGATCCCTGGATGCCCAGGCCAGGATGGAATCCCCCACCAGATTACCATAACTGATGGATCGTTTCATGACCGCTTCATCAACACCACGCCCTTCAACCGACTTTCGGTAAACCGAGTCCCATTGTTCAATTTTCAGTTCCGTCCAGACCATTTTTTTGGCCACCCGGTTAAAGGCCGTTATCGCTGCAAGTTCATAATGATAAACCAGGGTACTGTCCGGCAAGGGCATGGGAGGCATTTCATTCAACTGTCCGGCCAGGGACCGGTATCCGGGAAAAGCGGGCAGCAATGCTTCATAAGCCGCAATACAGGGGTAAACATATACCCTGCTGGCAAATGGAGGTGACAGGATGTCCGGTACTATTGTTTCAGTCAGATTTTCTTCACAACGCAACAGGTTTTCAGTCAGGTAATCATTCGTATCGATCTTTTCCGCCTTTTTTGGAGGTGACTGACAGGAATGGCACAGAATCACTAAAATGGCAAGGCATACCAATTTTATTTTGGAATGAAAAATGAATGGAACAGGCATGATTGAATTATTTATAACAAATGTATAAATTTTTAATAGCGGTCAACAAAAACTGACAAGAATCATGCAAGGTTCATCGTTTTCCCTTCAGGCCTCTGTGGAATGAATGACAGGAGGCAGCAACAGTGGCGGTGGCAGGAGGCAGGTTTCATGCTCCATATACGCTACACTGTCGGGATTCATTCGACTTGCAAATTCCGGTTCACTCTGCATCTGAAATTTGAGACTTACGAATAAAATTAATTCACTCACCAGACGCTGAAATGATAAAATAATGATCAGCAATGATGATAAGGACGAGACACGGTATTATCCCATACCATTAGTCAGGTTATGTAAATTGAAGGTAATCCTGAAAAGCGATATCTTGGTCCGGATAAACTGAACATAAAAACAAATCATGAGGGCCTTCCTGACCATTGCCATGCTGGTTATCTCCAACATTTTTATGACCCTGGCCTGGTACGGCCACCTGAAGTTTCGTGAAATGCCCCGTTGGCAAAGCCTGGGGCTCTTCGCCATCATCCTGATCAGCTGGGGGATGGCCTTTTTTGAATATTGCTTCCAGGTCCCCGCCAACCGGCTGGGATACCGGGACAACGGCGGGCCCTTTTCCCTGGTTCAATTGAAGGTGATCCAGGAAGTGATAACCTTGTGCGTATTTGTTGTTTTTAGTCTGCTGGCCTTTAAACAGGAAGTTTTCCGGTGGAATCACCTGGCCGGATTTTTATGCCTGGTCCTGGCAGTATATTTTATTTTTAAACGCTGAATTAATAATAAGCCGCAAGCAAATTGCGGCTTTCAACAGCAATATTCCTTCCAGGTTAAGTCAGCAATTAAGATTCGAAATGGTTTTGGCTTCCGGTTGACCGGCGGCCATCACCCGAGGCTTTGATAACGTCAGTCTGGGATGTCAGCCAGGGTCACAACAAGATTAAAGTTTTATATCCGTTGCAGTTGTTCCGCCAGCCACCAGGGAAATGAACAAAAGGCCGGCAACCTATAACGCTGCCGGCCTTTCATCTTTCGGTCAGGATCAAACTTATTGAATGACCATCCGGAGGGTACGGTGTCTGTTCAGTGAGGTAACTTTGACCAGGTAAATGCCTTTGGCAAAACCGGTGAAGTCATACACCACCTCATTCATTCCCCTGACCGACCTTCCTTCCTTCTCATATACCTCCCGGCCTGTAAAATCCGTCAGCGACACCGTGAAATCCGTCTCGGCATCATGTGCGAAACGAATCATCACCACGCCGGAAGTCGGGTTCGGATAGAGCCTGACATCCCAATCCCCTGCAGAAGGCTGAGCCGGTGTGCCGGTTTGCCTCAGCGGGGGCTCCGTAATAATAAAGGTCACCTTCTTGCTGCAACTCTTGGAGTCGATAACGGTACACTTATACGTTCCGGCTGTTAATCCGGTGGCGGTAGTGGTGGTCTGAACCGGAACGGTGTTCCACTGGTAGGTATAACCCGGCGTACCACCGGAAACCGAAACGGTGGCTGTTCCGTCATTTCCTCCGTTAACCGTTACATTGGTCTGTGTCTGGAACACAATCATGTCAGGCGGCTCGGTAATGGTTACGGTAGCCGTTTTCACGCAGCCGATGGAATCAGTGACGGTGCAGGTATAAACGCCAGCAAACAATCCGGAAATGGAAGCTGTGGTCTGCACAGGAAGGGTATTCCACGAATACGTATATGGAGGTACACCACCGGTTGGCGATGCCGTTGCCTTTCCGTTATTCTTTCCGTAACAGCGCACATTTGTTTTGGAGGTGTTCACGATCAGCTGCGTGGCGGGCTGATTCACCACGAAGGATGCCTTTTTCGTACACCCGTTGGCATCGGTAACCGTTACGATATAGGTACCGTAACCGATGGCCGTGCGGTTCTGCGTAGTACTTCCGTTATTCCACAGGTAACTGTAATTGGGTTCTCCGCCGCTCACCGACACGGTGATGCTTCCGGTCTTGGCTCCCTTGCAGGTCACATGGACAATCGTGCCGGTAATGACAACCGGGGAAATGGGAACCGTTGTGATGGAGGAGGAGGCGGTACATCCGTGATCATCTGTAACGGTAACCGTATAGGTACCAGCCGTCACGCTGCTCCGGTTTGCCGTGGTGCTGCCATTATTCCACAGGTAGGTAAATCCCGGAGTGCCGCCGGTCACCGAAGAGGTGATAGCCGAGGTTCCGTATCCGCTGCACAGGTTCGGGCTGGTTGCCAGGCTCACCACCAGCAGGGCGGGTTCGGTGACGGTAACCACGATGGAATCCGTGCAACCATGCGCGTCTGAAATATAATAGGTCTGGTTTCCTGCAAACTGGGTGAAGGTACCCAAACCCGTATACGGTGGAGTGCCCCCCGTTGCGGTGAGGGTAACCTGGGTTGAGTTTCCAAAGCAGGCCACCACCGGGTGGCTTTCGGAGGCTACGAGTTCATCAGGTTCCGGCACAATGACCGGAATGGAATCCGAACGGCAGGAAGGAGGCGGATACACAGCATTGGCCGTATCGTAAACCACTATGCTGTACTGACCCGCAGGGAGATTAAACAGGGTGTCTTCGGGGAATGGCGTTATGGTATCATGAATGACATTACCCAGGCTGTTGTAATAAATATACCGGTAAGGAGGAACGCCGAGGAAAGACTGGGCGCTGACATAGCCGTCGGAACCTCCCCTGCATTTCACCGAATCGGTATTTACGAACAGGACGGGAGCATCCCGGAACACGATGGAAGCAAACCCGGAAACTGAATTACATGAGGCCATGGATATGGGAAGCGTAACCACCACATTATACAAACCCGGTCCGTTCACCTGGAAAGTACTGTCATTGGTGGGTCCGAATCCGTAATCAAACAGGGTTCCTGCCGGCCAGCCGCCGCTGTATGCACCCGAATCACGGGCAACGATATTGATGATGCTGCCCGTACAAAGCATGGTGTCGTTGGGGAAGACGTATGGCTGCGGACTCGTGGAAACATTTGCCGTAACCGTACCCGTATTGGTGCAACCGGTGGTGGTATCCGTAACCAAAACCGTATACGTAGTCGTTACCGCAGGAGAAGCCTTCGGATTATGGATATTGATATCGGAGAGACCGGTCGGAGGCGACCACAGGTTGGTCACGAATCCGCCATAGGTATAGGATACCTGTCCGTTAAAGCGCCTGTTGGCGATCGTGGAGGTCAGCGTACCGCCAAAACCTTCCCGGATACTGATGTAACCGTCAGCAGCAATAACCGGAACGGTACAACCGGTGGTTCCGTTGGAGTAAGCCACCGATGCTCCGCCCAGGCAAAACGCATACGTAGCGCCAGGCGGAATGGTGATATTCAGATCCAGCGGAATCAGTGTCAGGTTGGGAGCGGTACCGGCCGATGTGCAACCCACCGTACCGACCAGCGACCATCCCGGAGCGATCGTCACATTGGCCGGGAAAACGCAATTCATGGGCGAGGGGTTATAATAGACCGATTCCGTCAGCGAGGTTCCTGAAGCGGCGGTGGATGTGAAACTCAGGAAGTGAATTTTCACCGGCACGGCCGAGGTATTCTGGATATCAAAACCGGTTGCCGATGAGGAGTTTCCCACTGTCAGCGGAGTCGTCAGCAGAATAGGCGATGCCGGACCGCCCAGGGCTCCGCTTTCCAGCTGAACCGAATCGCCCACGCAACTTAAGGCAGGCGTTACCGACATGGCAACCGACGGCAGTGGTGTTACGTTTACCCTGACCGTATCAAAATTCAGGCATCCGTTAACGGTATCGGCTGCGTATACGGTATAGGTGGTTGTAACGGACGGGCAGGCCGTAACGGTGGAAAGCACTGTACTGCTTAATCCTGCCGAGGGCACCCAGGTAAATTGCTGGTAGTTGGCAACACCGGCAGAATCCACGCGAAGCGTATCACAACTAGTTGCGCAGAGGGAATAGAGACTGGTGACCGTATTCATGGCCGGAGGGGCAATGAATGTGGCTACCACCGGAACACGTATGCTTTCACATCCGGTTGAATAGGTTATCTCGGTCCTGCCGATTGCCGCTGCAGGTTCCTGCCATAAATCCTGGGGCGCAGTTGTTCCCAGCGGGAATTGCATTCCCATACGGGTGAGCGTTACCGGCTGGCCGGCAATGGTTGTCACGTATGGACCGGTTGGTGTGGCATAGGAGGTGCCGTTACCGCGCTGGGAAAGAATACCGATCACATCACCCGCCGAAACCGGAATATTCACCGGAATGACTCCGGTTGCCGGGTTATTCTGGGTCAGGAACAGGGTGGTGAAGGCATTGGTGGTGGTGGAATACGTCGGAGGAGGAGTGGCGGGGTTAAACCGTACCACGGCAATGCTCTGCAATCCGGCCGCGGAAGCCATGCATTGCAGACCCGTTATCGTGAAACTAACCGGGGAGGTAAACCAGAATCCGCGTACGTTTCCGGAAAACACGCTTCCTTCCGCCGGCATGGGTGCCACGCCCGAACCGCCGCCCGAAGTGGTGGCCGAAGCATAAAGCGTTGTGGTGGAATCGATATACGTGGTGATGGTATCACCGGAACTCAGCAGGGATCCGCCGGAGGATGCATCATACCAATTGACCGAAGTGCCGGAAGAACCCGAAGCGCTCAACGTTACATTTCCGGGTCCGCAACGCGTTGCCGGGTAGGTATTGGTCACCTGCGGGTTGAAAACAACCACGGAATCGGTATTGGTGGTCAGGGCTGTTACGCTGTCGCATCTTACTTCCGCACGGTAGTATGTTGTCTGGGTGAAGGGAACTCCCGGAGTATAATTCACGCTGTCTGAACCGACATTGGTAAAGGGTCCTCCGGCGCCGGTGGTGGACACCTGCCATTGAATCGTACCGCCGGATGCACCGGTCACGCTGAGCGTTGGAGAGCCTGACAGACACAGCACACTGTCGGTACTGTGAACGGTACCGGCGGCGAGTACACCTGTAGTAACGGATACACTATCCGAAGTAACGCAACCTGCATATGTCCCGCCGGTCGTATCCACAGCGTTCACAATATATTTGGTTGTTACAACCGGGCTGGCGGAATGGGGGCCGGCTCCGGAAGCGGTAAATCCTGAAGGAGCGGAGGTCCAGGTATACAGGTAATTTGAATCATTGGAGCTGGAAACAGCCAGGTTTACAGGATTCCCGGAACATACCGAAGCGGCTGAAGAAACGGCCTGGATGGAAGGAATCACAACCGTTGCCAAAACCGGCACACGGGTACCGCTGCAGCCGAGTGAATATTTCAGGTTTACCACGGCCATTCCGCTGGCGGTTGTACAATTGAAGGCTGCGCTTCCCCTGTGACCGGCAACGATTTGCGCATTGGCATTCGTGGAAACAACCGTTCCGGCCGCATTGGTGGCGTACTGATGGGTAGCACCACCGATCGGAACCACATGGAAGGACTACGATGTTGACGGCGGAACCACCAGGCTCAACCCCAGTGCTATATTGGTATAATCGGCCGCGCCTTTGGAAGGAACATTGGTTACCGAAGACAACAGTATCCAGCCGGCGGGTGATGTGTTGGCTCCCGGAACCAGCTGGTAATTATCCGGCCGGTAATAAATGTCCCATGACGTAAGGGTCCCGACGGCCATGTTGCATTTGATTCCAATTCCTTCCAGTGTAAAACCGGTGATCGAATTCACAACAAACATGTGGTTGTAAACACCGGTGGTGGTTCCGCTGGCGAGCGGAACGTAAATGGAGTCTGCCCCGCCGATTCCAAAGGCCGGTTCCACATAGTAGGTGGTGCTGGCTGATAAGGACGGCGTGATAAAGGAATTTCCTGATCCGAGCATGGAGCCTCCGGTGGCATTCTGATACCAGTTGGCGTTCGCACCGGCCGTAACCGTTGCCCCGAGGGTCAGCGAACCCGCACAGTTCCGGGTTGCCGGTATGGTAGTCAGCACCTGCGGATCTGAAACCACCACCGAATCCACGTTAGTGGAATCCGAACTGGCATTGCACGTCAGCAGGGCACGGTAATAGGAAGTTTGGGTTATCGGAAGGGAAGGCGTATACGAAGTACCGCCGGCACCCACGTTCGTCCAGGGGCCGCTGCTGCCGGTTACGGATTCCTGCCATTGTATGGTTCCGCCGGATGAACCGGTCAGGTTAACTGCGGAAGTTCCGGAAACACAGACTGTGGCTACGACGGCATTCACGGAACCCGGAACGATGAGTGCCGAACGGGTGGTGGTGAGCGTATCATTTGTCGCATCACCATCGGTCAGCAGGGTTGTATATGCCTTCAAACTATAGGATCCGGCATTAGTCATGTTCAGTGCCGGGGACAGGTTTACATTCATGTTCGCACCCGGGTTCAGCGTGCCGGTGAGCGTGGCCGTCAGCGTATCGGTAACAGCGCCGCTGACCAAAACGGTAACAGTGGTTATATCGGTAAGAAAGTTCAGGGTGTCGGATCCGAAGTTCCTGACGGTTACGGTAACCGTTTCGGCATTGGAATAGCAAACCCCGGAAACCGGCGTTACGAAAGCCAGAACCCCGGCATCCTTGGGCGCCACCAGAAATTCATACGCGCCCGGGTCGGGTGCCGTCAGGCTCCTGGGCGCATTGGTGATGTCGTCACTCACGCCCACAGGTGTTCCTGTATTATCAAGCACCACGCTCGTCGGCTTGTAATTTCCGGCTGGAGCGTCAAAATAAAACGGATCGCCGCTGACGCTGTTCGTGTCCTTCAGCGCACCGGTCTGCCAGGCGGCCAGTGTGGCATACGAGGTTCCGTTATAACCGACATAATTGGTGCCGGCGGCCGAATTCATATACAGGTTATTGTTATTGCTCGTGGCCGCAGCCGGTGACGTATAATAAACGCAATGTTTTACTCCGGTACCGCCGCGTGTGACGGAAATATTATTGTTCCGGACATCATAGGCCAGCGTTCCGGAAGAATACACTCCGTAGGTGGTAGTCGTGCCCGTGGCTGACGTCTGGTCCAGGGAAATGGTATTATGGTAAGCTTTCCAGTAATCTGCCCCGGTGGCATAAATACCGTACAGGGTGCCGTTAAAGTCAATATCAGAAATCAGGTTATTGAATATCCTGTTCTCATTTCCAACAGAGGCATCCACGCTCAGGTAAATACTGTACTGGGTACCGGTACTGGTCGGAACGGCATCCCAGGTTTTGCGTATCCGGTTTTTCTCCACCAGCATATTGGTACATCCTGTGGATATGAAAACGCCATAGCAGGTGCTTAGTGTTGTCCGGGTAGGACGTTCAATGATATTTCCGCGAATCACCGTGCCGTTCTGGTAAAGATTGTACACACCGTAAAAATACTGATCCCTGATGTTGCAATTAATCAGCTGGTTTCCGGTAGCCGGTGAAGCGCTGTTCCCGACCAGGCAGGTGTTGTAATATCCGCTGAAAATGGTACAGCCCGTGATCACATTGTTGATGCCGCTGGCCCCGGACGTGGTTGCCGCCGTAGCTGAACCGCTGATGGAAAAGGGAACCTGCGTGGTCAGTGTGGCATTGGCCGGCGCATTAAAGGTGCAGCTGTTAAAATTATTATTATCGGCATTGTTCCAGAGGTGGCAGGTCAGGGCATATGTTGCTCCGGTACCGGCAACCACCAGGTTGTTTACGGTCATATAATCCGTACCGTTTAATATGAGTGTGCCGGGGGCGGTACTAACGGTAGCCGCATACGTTAGTGTATTTCCGTTTCCGTTTATCGTAACGGTATTGACGGCGGAGGCTCCGATAATCTGCGGAAATTCGACTTGTTCGGTATAAGGTCCGCTGCCGGCTACCACGTCTGCAATGATGGGACCCCCAATGCCGCATGCGAGCGCATTTTTAAAGTCGGTAAAGGTCTGGTAATTGGTACCGCCGGTGACCAGCGCCGAATTAATGGTATAGGTACCTCCCGGCAACACCAGGCAGATATTCTGAACGGCTGTCGTGTCATTGTTCTGGTTGGCATCCTGGGCACTGTTGACGGAACTGATCCAGGCCCTCATGCTGACATTGGCGGTAAAATTATACTGGGTGGTGAAGCTGACATTCTGATTGGAAAGGCCACCGATGCTCAGACCGGTAAACACCTGGCTTTGAGGAGTAACTCCATCCGTATACGTCAGATTCAGATCGGTAATGGTGTTGGCCGTATTATTCTGAATGTTGACGGTAATGGTCTGCAGACCTGGCAGCACCGGCGGGGCAGGCGCCACCCATGAAATAGCGGCATCGGAGGCGGGTGGATTGAATTCGTAGGCTCCCATGTCGGGGACGGTCAGGCTCCGGCTATTGCTGTTGATGTCATCGGTAACGCCCAGGGGGGTTCCCAGGTCGTTCATGGCGCCGCTGGTGGGGCTGTAATCCCCTGCTCCCGGTGCCCCAAAAATTGGATCCACGCTGACGCTGTTGGTGTCCTTCAGGGCCCCGGCCTGCCAGGCGGCGAGGGTGGCGTAAGAGGTCCCGTTATAACCAACGTAGTTGGTTCCGGCCGCCGAATTCATATACAGGTTATTGTTATTGCTCGTGGCCGCAGCAGGTGAAGTATAATATACACAGTGTTTCACGCCGGTGCCGCCGCGCCTGATGGCAATATTATTGTTCCTGACATCGTAGGCCAGCGTTCCGGAAGAATAAACCCCGTAGGTGGTGGTGGTGCCGGTAGCACCGGCCTGGTCGAGCGATATGGTATTGTGATAAGCCTGCCAGTAGTCGGAACCGGTGGAGTAAATACCGTAAATTGTTCCGTTGAAGTTAATGTCGGAAATCAGGTTGTTATAGAGCTTGTTTTCATTGCCGGGAGATGCGTCACCGGTCATATAAATACTGTATTGGGTGCCGGTGCTGGTCGGCACGGCATCCCATGTTTTTCGTATCCTGTTTTTCTGAACCAGCATATTGGAACAGGTGCTCATATAAACCCCGTAACAGGTGCTGATGGTGGTTCGCGTGGGACGCTGAATGATATTCCCGGAAATAGTGGCATTTGCCTGCTGCAGGTTATAACAGCCGTAAACGTAATAATTGCCTACTGTACAGTTCAGAATACTGTTGTTCGTGTTTCCCACCTGGGTTGAACCGTAAAAAACAAACCCGAAATACCCCCCCTCTGTGGTGCAGCCGGAAAAGGTATTGTTCATCCCGTTGACGCCTGAAGTGGAATAAGACGTCACGGATCCGCTCATGGAAACGCAGGCGGCCGTGGTTCCTGTTCCGGTGGTGTTGGCGGAAAACGTACAGCCGTTAAACGTATTGTTATCAGCGGCATTCATCAGGTGAAGAGCAAAACCATAGGTTAATCCCAGGGCTTCAATGTTCAGATTATTAATGGTCAGGTAATCGGTACCGTTCAGGTTTAACGTGGCGTAATTGGTTGGCGTTCCGGTAAGAGTTTGCGTTAACGTACGTCCATTACCGTTGATGGTAATGGTATTCACGGCCGAGGCGCCGAAGATCTGAGGAAATTCCACCTGTTCATTGTAAGGTCCGCTGCCCGCATCCACATTGGCAATTATTGGTCCTGCAATTCCACAGGCCAGTGCATTCTTAAAATCCGTAAATGTCTGAAAATTCGTTCCGCCGGTTGCAACGGCGGAGTTAATGGTGTAGGTCCCGCCCGGGAACAAGGGGTTTACCGTAACCAGCACGGGTGTGGAGTAGTTCGGAGTTCCTGCGCTGCAAATTTCCTCGCAGCGGTAGTAAGCGGTGGATGTCGGATTGATGTTGAAGGACGGAGAGCCAAGCACCCCGCTGATGTTGGTATAGGGTCCTCCGATAAGCGTTGAACTCTGCCACTGGTAGGTTAGTCCGGAACCGGCCGGACCTGATGACACATTTAATCCAACCGTAGTTCCGGAACATACCGGAGTGGACGGAGTGGCGGTTGATGCGCCCGGTGTGGTTATGGGATCCGTGCAGCCCGCGCCCGAAACAACGTCAAAGCCGAGCGGAGTCAGTCCGGTATTGGCCGTACCCGTGGTTGCTGCATAACCTGCATACAGACGCTGACTGATTCCGGCAGTGGTTACATTTGCCACGCTGTTGCCGCCGGCGGTGGCGTTATTGGTTTTCACCTCCACAACGAGGGCCAGCGTTGGGTCGTAAGGAAAGGGTGTTTGAAGGGTGATGCCGTACCAGGCGGCGGACGTAATACCGGTAAATTGGAATCCGCTGGCCTGGAAAAAACAGGTTGTCAGCCCGGTATTAAAGGAAACGCCCGTGGTTGCAGGCGCCTGTGGATAATTATTGATGGCGCCAACATTTTGCCCCAGGGAAATGGTCAGGTTGGTGTATGTATTAACGGCATTCACCGTGCTGGAAAATTTAATAAAAACCTTGGTGATATTTTGTCCGGCAGGAACCGGTGAACCGGAGCCGCCGCCTAAGGTCGTAAATGCGCCGGGTGCATAGATCCATTGCACTTTGTTGCTCGTGGTTGTGTTGAGCGGAAAAGAATTTGCTGTGGCGCCTGTGTTGTTCAGGTAAGTAGGGGTGCCTACCTGGGCCCTGGAGTCTGATGATAACCAGATGATCAGAATCACTGTCCATAAAGTCAGGCAATTGTTGAAGTAAGGATTTTTCATTTTGGTTAGGATTTTCGGGGATTGAAATTAAAACTTTGCCCAAATTATCAAAAAAAACTTAATTACCAAAATTATTTTATCCCCATTTTCATATATGTTACCCATCGGCAGTCGGAACCATTTTCTGTTTTTTATGATTTTACCCCATTCGAAGTCAGGACAGGCATAAAAATGACAGTTTGATTTTTTCCAGGCCCGTTTTAAAAACAGATTCATTCAAAAACTCCGGCCGGATTTTTTCGCTCTTTCAGGAAAGTTTTTCACTCAGCTTGAGCATTTCCAGAGCAGGGTCTGCATGTTCATACAAAACCCTGTAAACGGCTGATGAAATGGGCATATCCACGCCAAAATTTTTGTTAATGGCTTCAATGCAGTTGGCGGCGTAAAACCCTTCGGCTACCATATTCATTTCCAGCTGTGCCGACTTTACGGAATATCCCTTACCGATCATGCTGCCAAACGTACGGTTCCGGCTGAACTGGGAATAGGCAGTTACCAGCAGATCACCAAGGTATGCCGAATCGTTGATGTCGCGGGTGATGGGATGCACCCGGTCAATGAACCGTTTGATCTCCCTGGACGCGTTGGCAATGAGCACGGCCTGGAAATTATCACCGTAACCAAGGCTATGACAGATGCCCGATGCAACGGCCATGACATTTTTCAACACGGCCGCATATTCCGTTCCGAAAATATCATCGCTTACCGTGGTCCGGATAAACCGGTTGTTTAACAGGTAGGCCATTTGTGCGGCATGACCGGTATGCTGGCAGGCAATGGTCAGGTAGGAAAGTTTTTCGAGCGCCACTTCCTCCGCATGGCAGGGACCGGCCAGCACACCGATATCGTCATAGGAAACGTTGTAATGATCGTGAATAAAGGCTCCGACAATCTGGTTCGTTTCAGGGACAATGCCTTTGATGGCCGAGAATAGCAGCTTTTTATGAAGGAAATCAGGCGTGACTTCTTCCAGTGTACTTTTCAGAAATGCAGCAGGTACAGCCAGTATAACCATTTGGGCATTCAACAGGGCTTCCCGGATCCTGGAGGTGACGAACACCTTCACGGTATCAATTTCCACTCCGCTCAGGTAGGACGGGTTGTGTTTGAATTTGGCGATATGCTCTGCGGTACGTGGGTTCCGGACCCACCATTGAATGTTCCCGGCTTTCTCGGAAAGAATTTTTACCAGGGCTGTGGCCCAGCTCCCTCCTCCTATGACTGCAACCTGCGGTATTTTTTCCATGGTATGGAAGGGCAAATTACGAAAGAAATATCAAATGCTGATTTCTCACCCGGATTTTGCTTATCCCGCTTCACCGCGGATTTTCCTGATGGCAGTTTCAACCAGCGTTGCAGCCGTTTGAATTTCTTCCCGGGTATTGTCCTTACCCAGGCTGAAACGTACCGAACAGCCGGCTTCCGAGCGGGTGAGCCCCATGGCCGTCAGCACTGGAGAAGGAGAAGGCCGTGCGGAACTGCAGGCTGAACCTGCAGAGAAAGCAAGCTCCGGCAGGTTGCGGATAAGATCTGCCGCCAGGACCCCGCGGATCAGCAGGTTGCTGGTATTCGGCAGGCGGTAACGGGTAGAGCCGTTAATAAAAACATCACCGGCCTTCATCACCTGTTGTTCAAAAGAGGTCCTCCAGCCGGATAACAGGGCCATGTGGTCCCACCAACCTGCTGTGGCAAGCCTGCAGGCCTCTCCCATGCCCACAATTCCGGGTACATTCAGGGTTCCTGAACGCAGGCCCAGTTCATGCCCTCCCCCGTGAATCAGGGGCATCAGATTTACCTTTGGCTGACGCCTCTTTACCACCAGGGCTCCCGTACCTTTAGGCCCGTAAAGTTTATGGGCCGACAGACACAGCATGCCGGCCTTCATTTCGTTTACGGCCAACCGTGATTTGCCGGCCGCCTGGGTGGCGTCACAGAAAAAGAGGATTCCCCGTGTTTGCGCCAGTTCCCCGATCCAATCCAGCGGCTGCATCACGCCTGTTTCATTGTTGGCAGCCATCACGCAAATGATTATGGTTTCCGGGCTTATGGCCCTTTCAAGCTGCCGGGGGTCCAGTAAACCCTCGCGGTCAACCGGCAGGAGGGTGATTCTGGCGCCCCGGCTTTCAAGATAGGCAAGTGTATCGAGGACGGCCGGATGTTCCGTCTGCACGGAAATGATATGTCTTCCCCTGCCCTGGTGAATTTCGTAATAGCCTTTTAGCGCCAGGTTTACGGCTTCGGTGGCACCGGAAGTAAAAATAACTTCACCGGGTTCCGCTCCCAGCAGGCCGGCAACCTGTTCGCGGGCCATTTTCACCGCCTCTTCTGCCACCCATCCGAAAGCATGCGTTTTGCTGGCCGGGTTACCGAATTTTACCTTAAAATAAGGCAGCATTTTTTCCAGCACCAACGGGTCAACGGCAGTCGTTGCATTATGGTCCAGATAAACGGGAGGTTCAGGCATGCTGCAAAAATACCATGATTCGGCTTGCGGCACGAAGCAGATCCGGAAAAAAAAGGAAACTGTATTCAGTCGGTGCGGAAATACTGACCGAGCTTGCTGAGCGGCTTCCAGATGGTGGTGAAAAACCGGGGTTTAACCCCGTTCAGTTTCCAGGCCTTTTTATCCTCCAGGTTGGCCTTCAGTTTGACAAAGAAACTGGTGTTGCTGATGCCGCCCATGCGCATTTTAACTATGGTTTCCGGCAAGTAGGCCAGTTTAATGTGATGCTTGTGCACAAAACGAAGCATCAGTTCATAATCAGCAGACAGCTTCAGGTCAATGTTAAAGTCCCCGTATTTTTCATACACCTCCCTTTTGACAAAAAAAGTCGGGTGAGGCGGCATCCATCCTTTTATAAAAGCATCCTCCTCATAGGGCCCGGGTTTCCAGGTACGCATCACCCGGTTGAGGTCATTGCGGCTGACAAATACCAGGTCGGCATAAACCGCTTCAGTGGCTGCATCCTCAATAAATTTGCCGACCACTTTGGAAACCACCTGTTCATTGGCAAAAAGATCATCCGAATGCAACAGCCCCACAATATCGCCGGTGGCATTCCGGATGCCTTTAT
>CAYWHE010000032.1:0-26566 GCA_964458125.1 uncultured Flavobacteriaceae bacterium
GGTAAATTCCGCTGGCCACCATGATGCCCTTTTCATTCTTTAAATCCCAGTCAATATAGGTACTGCTGTTATCCAGACCGATTCCTCCTTTGGTATTGTCAGCCTGTTCAGCCCTGGTAAACCTGCGGATCAGGGTGCCGTTGGTGGTAAATACGGAAACCTTACACTCGGAAGGAAGATTGACTATCCTGATCCGGTTGTCAACCTGCCCGATCAACCCCGTGGTGCCCTCATATCCGGAAATGGCATAATACGGATTCGGCACCACATTGATATTGGTAAGCGCTTCGGCCAGGGCAGTGGCATTATTACTGGATGAAACCAGGTTGTCCGTCTTGAACTTATACATCGGAATAAAATTATTCTGAGGTACAGGAGTGACCACGTTACCGGGTCCCAGGAATGTCAGCGTGCTGGCATCGGTTGTAAATGTTGATCCGGCGGTTAAAGCGTTTCCATTATAGGTAATGGTATTGTCAACTACCTGGTAAGTGGTGTTGGGCAACAGGCTGCGGGTGCTGATGGTCTTTGAAATATAAGACTTGTAGTTTTTGGCAACCCGCAGGCGGATCCTGACATCACCAGGAGGTACAAACATTTCGCCCGCTTTTGGTTTTACCTTCTCGGCAACAGTCAGCGGAATATTCACCCAGATGGCATCCTTCCAGACGTTCCTGCGCAGTGCGCTGTTGTTTGTCCGGGCTGCTGAATCCAGGAAGGAATAAATGTATTTGCATCCGTCATAATGCGGTACATCCGTCGGGGAGTCATTATTATGGCCGAAGATATAGATATAATGCATGCCGCCGAAAACGGCATTAAATGCTGCATCGGCAATATCTGCCGTCGGGTTCCAGATCATATCCTGTCCGTTGTGCTCAAGCAATGCTGAATTTTCACCGAAAGCGATATTCAGCCTTTCTCCGGTCTCCAGGTTGATGGCATAACCCGGGAACCAGCTCATGCTGGAATCCGCATCATCATTGTCGGCGGAAGGAAAATTCGCCACCCCGTTTTTATCCACGGAGGGAGATTTCCGGAGATCGCATTTTTTAGCCTGTCCGATACCGGCTCCGATATCATCGGTTTCAATAACAGCGGCCCGGCTCCATTTCGACTTATCGCTTGTAAGCACGACATCCACGCTGGCCAGGTTGGAAAACTTGTTCAGTATTTCCAAACCGGGTCCGTTCCATTTTGGCCCTCCGGGATCGGAAGTACATAATTTAAACGGAGCCCACGTTCCTCCAATAACACTTTCATAAACCTGTCCGTCATCCAGGCCGATGTAATCCTTGGGGGCGACAGCGCTTGTTCCGCTGCGGATCCAGTTTTGAGGGGAATTCGCATCTACATCAGGCATACCAGTGAGCCACTGGTTGGAATTATCTGCGTAGGTCATATCCGCTTCGAGGAATCCGTTGTTGATGGACCCTGCAGCTCCGGGTTCCAATACGGTATGAATATTGGCCGATAAACCCCACTCCGGCATTAATTGCTCATAAATTTTAGATATGGCTTTGTCTGCTGTGGCCAGATCAGTCGATTTTAATTCCTGCATCTGCCAGATACTGGTATCGTTGACGCCGCTGAATTTGGTTACAAATTCACCATTGGTCACCAAAACCGGATCAAATACTTTCACATCGATCGGCCCATGACCGCCAACATATTGGGGATAATAAGAACGGTGATCGGGAGCGGCAAGAATTTCATCCTCTGTCGATTTCAGGAGGTCAAGTACAAGTCCTCCGTTACCCTGTCCGTCAATACGTTGCAGGATGGGTCCGTCACCATATTCTGAATTCAGGTAGGTGCCGCCGATTTCAGGCGTTGTAGAATGCGGAATGGCGCTGTAAACTTTAATGTTGTTTCTTCCCTGGAGATAGGGCTTTTTCTGACCATCCAGACCATTGGGATCGTTCGGATTGAATTTCTTATACTCGTTAAAGGCATAGGAAATGGCCATGAAATAATAGGTTTTGTGATTCACCAGCCTGGTGCTTCCGCTGGCAAAAGCATCCGACTTAATGGAAAAACTGTGGCTGATGCCCAGGTCGTTTCCATTCACTTTCTCAATAGGCACATTGGCGCCCAGGTTCTGATCATAATCATAATTGACCAGTTGGGTGATGCCGTCACGGATATCGAACTGGGCAACCAGCCGGGCTCTGTCCGGATCGTCCAGATCGGCCACCGTAGCTGTATAATCACGAAGCTGATAAATTTTATACCCCTGGAAGTCATAATATTTCAGTGAATCAGCCACGCCAACAATGGTCGGATCCTGGGCGTGATACAGTTCTATCGAAGAAGTGTCGGTATTGACAAGGGAGAATATCAGTTCATTTTTAAGTTCACGGATAACCACCGGAGGAGCATCGGGTCCGTCCAGCAGTTTAAAGCAATTGTCAAACAAAGCCTGTGCTTTGTCATCGGCTTGTTTCATCAACTCAATTCCCGCCTGAACACCACCCTGGTTGGCACGGGACCAGACCACACCGGTGGTAACGTAATTGACAGCTCCGGGCAACAGGGTAAAGGTACCGGCCGACTGTATAAACCGCCTGTCTTCAGGCTGGTTACCGGCTGTTACTTCAGTCCATGGTCCGTTGGATGCATTTAAAGCAGAATCCGTATCATCCGGAAACATATAATTACACAAGGGGTTCGCCGGATCGCGCCCGTCTCCTCCGTAGGTCAGCGGAATTCCATCCAGCCAGGTTCCTTTCAGGTAATTGTAAAAGTCTGTAAAGCCATTGGGATTGCCGTTGGGAGAGTTATTGACGTTATTGTAATAAACAAACTTCGACATGATAATCTGTTCCTGGAGTACATTATCCGGAACGGCAACGGATAATCCTGCTGAATCAAGATACGTGCAATCCAGGCAACCGTCCTTATCATTATCAATTCCATCACCGGGATCGGCAAGGGGACCCTGGAAGAAATCCACCCCGCAGGAGGGAGGATTCACGCCATAACCGGTTGCACCTTCATCATCGGCATCACCGTTATATACGTAGCCAAGTCCGCGGTTGACATCGCAACCCACATAGTCATCAACGGCATTACCCAGATCCGGGTCAACCCATTGTCCAAAATAAGTGGAGTTCAGCGTGGTGGTTCCCCGGTTGATGATCTGGTATTTGTAAAATGTCATGTTGTTGATTTCGTCATTCGTATTAAAACCGAAGGCCTGGGCGCGTACTTCAAGCCCGATCGGATCCGAAGCGGTTTCGGAGTGAATATTGCCGACATCATTAAATACCCACCAGAGATTTTTATCACCGAAAAGGTAATCGTTGCAGACAAGCTGATCGTATCCGGGTACCAGTGAAGGAAAGTTTCCGTTCAGGTTATACCCCGGGTAATCACCATTATCAGGATCATAAACGCCATCACCATTGGCATCATGAAAGGGCGCCAGGAAGGCCCCCTGCAGTTTATTGATATCCCCGTTACCTGGCCAGGATTGAATGGCCGATGTCACAGAAGCAGGAACAGAGTTCTTATCGGCAAGGTACTTTACCACATCTTCTTTCGTGGTAACAAAGTGCTTATCGTAAGCATTACAAACGGCCGTTTCAATGGAAATACTTACCGTATCAATGGGTCCGGTCCAGTAGTCATTACCCGTCTGGCGGTAAGTTTGACCGGCCACCTTGACATTTCCTCCCTGGTCGATGCCGCCGATCCATAACGCACCCGAGAAAATGGAAGTCTTTCCGGTACCTTTTGGGATTTCATATTTGGCATTGGCCAGATCCCACCACATATCGCTGGCGCCAAGAATACGGGCACGAACGTTATTCACATCCAGATCGGTCGCTGCCGTCGGGTTCGGACAGGTGGCCGTGACATGAAGCGGGTGAAGCTTTTGTCCGTTTCCACCCGGAGGCGGCTGTATGCCGGGATTTTCTTTGGCACTTGCATGAAGCCCCGTCAACAATAAACCACAAGCTAAAATGGTTTTGGAAGCCTGGTAAAATGTCATATTATTTTTCATGTTGTTTGTTTTCATTTTAATTTATCCGTTAAAAGTCAAGCCTGACACCCAGCCGTATACGTCTTGGAATACTGTAGTTATCAGGGTTGTTGACCCTCGCTGCATATAAATCCCTGTAGGATTCAGGATCCGTGGTGCTGTTGATAACAGACTGGAACTGCGGTGCTGATAAATAGCCGTCATCGTCCGGAACTCCGGTAGCTTTGTAAACGGTCAGCACATTTTTGCGGTTCAGCAGGTTTTGTACCTGTATGTATACGTTCAGGGTGGCGGTTTTCTTTTTCTCGGATTTTCCGAATTTCAGGTTGAAGTCCTTGTCGAGTTTGGCATCGATCCTGAACTGCCAGGGTAACCTGGAGCCGTTTACGCTGCCATCCAGTACGCCGGAAGCAATCTGCTGCAATCCGATGTTGCCAGCCTGGTTGGTGATGGTTTTCTCTGCAGAATAAGGTGTTCCGGAACCCGTCTTCAGGATGACATTCAGGCCTGTATTGGCCAGGAGTTGCGTCTTACCTATAACGGGACCGTTATAATCCTTTCCTTCCAGGTAGCGGAAATCAAAGGTGACGTTGATGGCATGACGCTGGTCAAAGTCAAGGGGAGCAATGGATTGCAGGTTGCCCAGGTTATTCTGAATAAGCCTGTTGCTGCTCTGGTCACCGGAACCCGTACCATCGGCAAACTGGAGCGTGTAGGTGGCCGTTAACCGGGTATTCAGGGTTCTCCTCAGGTCATACCCGATGGAAAGACCTTTCACGGTTCCAAAATCGAAATTGGCGTAGGTAATATAATTTTTCGGAAATGCACCGATGATTTGCTTTTCCTGGATCTGGTTTTTCAATTCCCGGTAAAATGCGGAAATCGTAATGGCTGAACTTTTGGAAATAGCCTGTTTGAAACCAAGTTCATAATCCGTGGTACGTTCCGGTTTGAGGGCTGGATTGTTGAGAATGGCGCCTACGTTATCTTCCAGAAAGTAGTATGCGGAAGGATCGCTCCTTAACCTGTCCGGAGGACGCTGGGTCAGAATGTCATAGTGCGCGAAGAACTGGGCCACATCGGAGATGGGGAATGAAAATGCTATACGGGGCATGATGTTGATCTGGGGATCATAATCCTTGAAACTCTGATCGGGATCAAATTCGTCCTTCTTGATACCGCCTGTGGCCAGGTTGGTATTCACCAGCCAGGGAGCCAGGTTGGATCCCAGTAACCCGGGATCTGAAATCTGGTTACCGCTGGCATCGTACCAGGTGTCGCCATCACGATAACCGATTATATTGGATGCAGCAGGAGCATTTTTATCGGAAACGTAAACCACATAATCATCACCGATATTGGAGGGATGACTGCTGCCAACTTCTCCGGCTGTCTTGGTTGCAAACAGGGAATATTTGTCTTTCAATACCTTTTGGTTGGCATCGAAACGGTCAATACGAACGCCGATGTTAAAGATCAGGTCGTTGATGGCGAATTTATCCTGTATGTAACCGGCCATGTAAATAGGGCGGAAAGCGCCAATTGGCCGTGTCTTGTTGCCATAATCATCTTCTGCTGTCCAGAACTCCTTAAAGGTGGGGTCTTTCTTTTGAAGATCGCCTTTGAAGTCATATCCGTAATAACCGATATAGGCATTACCATCATTCAGCAATTCATCGGCGGTGAACAGGTCGAGGGAATAGTTATCCGGGCCATAACGGTCAATATCCACAAAATCAGTAAGCCCAAGGCCTAACTGCTGCCTGACATTTTCATAAAAACCGGGCTTGGTGGCATCGCCGTTATAAAGGCGCGGATGAAAAATGGTGTCTCCGGTAACGGAAGCGATATCCGTGTTCACATCCAGCTGGGAGCAATACCGGTTTGCCCGGCTGCGCATATAACCCCAAAGACCAATTGGATTCACACCAAAATTCCGGTCCACACGCTGCTCGTATTCAATACCAAAAGTGATGGCGTGATTTTTAACATCGGCGGAGGCCAGACCGCTTACCCTGAACTGGGTCTGATCGGTTTTGCGGTAGAGATTGAAGATGGTTCCCGGGCTCTGCCAGATGGAATAAACCGGGTTGCCATTGGAACCATTGATGAGTCCGCCTTCACTCAAAACCTGTGATGAGTTGATGACATCATTGTTGACGAAATTATAATATTGAATGGTATAGCTTTCCAGAAGAGGATTGCCTCCACCGGGGGTAAAGGCATACAGGGTGTCCTGGGGCAGTGCAATCTGCTCTACCTTACCGGTGATGGAGTCTATGCCAAACTGGTTATCGGTTAAGCCCTTATATTGGGTAAAGGTGCCCAGCCATCCGTAACGGAACAGGTTATCACGATGTTCTTCACTTTCATTGATAATTCTCCTCCTGGTGTAGTCAGCCTGAATGGAATAATAAGCATTTTTTATGACACTGGCTGATTTCTCCTTGGAATCCGATTTTCCGAATTTCTGCGTGATCCGTCCGAATACCCTCCAGGTATTATCGGAAACTCTTGGCAGTCCATAGGGATTCAACAATTCATAATTAAGTCCGCTTCCTACGTCGGAGTAAGCATGCCTTTTTTCGAGACTTCCTGAACCGCCGATGGCAAGTGTCAGATTTTTCAAAACCTGGAACTGGAACTTTCCGTTAAAGTTAAAGGCGTTTTTATCGTTATTGGGTTTTGCCTTGATTTCTTCCAGATCATCGGCATGGATATAATTGGCGCTTTGTACATAACCGACACCAAGGGGGGAAATGGTTAAAGGATTATCTACAATCTGATTGTATTTTTCATCCTTCACCTTATATATAGGTACGGCTGCCGGATCTGCATCACGCTCACGCTGGAATTCACCGGAAAGGAAAAAGTCCACCACAGGGCTTTTCGTTCCGTCGGCATTCTTTTTCGAATAAATGGGTCCGGAGAGATTGGCTGCAACCAGATTATATCCATATTTATCAAACAACTCAGACGTCACGTATTCAATACCCCCTGAATATTCCCGGGATGGTCCACGTGTGGAAATCGCAATAACACCACCCGTATTATCACCATATTGAGCCGGAACCCCGCCCTGTACAACCGTGATCTGTTCTACTCCTGCCTGTGGAAGCCGGGTGGATCCACGAACCTTTATTCCGTCAATGTAGTAGGTTGTGGCATTATCCCTGGAACCCCTGATATTCAGGGCATCTCCTTCGTCCTTCTGAAATACTCCCGCAGTTGTCGCGGCTACAGCACGAACATCGCGGGTGGGAGCCGCCTGGATTTCCTCCTGGGTTATGGTAGTCTGGGTAGATGGGTTTCCTTTATCAATCAGGGGAACCTTGTATTCGGTAATGTCAATCTGGGTAATATCAACTGCACCCTTGGGCATCTTGATGTCCTGAAAAGTAATCTTATCCGCAGAAACCAAAACTCCCTTTACTTCTGCAGAGGAATAACCAACAAAAGAAGCCTTTAAATCATACTTTCCCGGATTTAAAGGCTTGATTGTAAAATTACCATCAAAATCAGTCTGGGCACCGCCTGCCTGGGTGCCATTCAATTCTACTATGACGTTTGCAAATGGCAATGGCTCGTTGGTGGTTTTATCGAGCACTTTACCTTTGATTGATCCCGTCTGGGCATAAACTGTCCAGCCGGAAACAATAAGCAGGAATGTTGCAAGGTAAAAGTTTCTAAACATAGGGATTGTTTTAGGTTAGTTGTTTGTTTTCATCAAGGGTGTCAAAGTAAAAGTATTTAAAATTAATTTCCAAAATTTAATTTTATTTTTACGGAAAGGTTACTTTTAAAATATTGATTTTTTATCACCTGAAAAACATTTAAAATGTCGATAGGTCTCTGATTCTTAACTTGTTCAATTTTTTATTCAGCGCAATTGAAAAGTCACGTCTTCTGACGCGCGCGCGCAAATCCACCTTACCATTGTGGCCTTTTGAGAATCTCAGAAGCCAGGATGGCTTTCCGGATATCGGGCAGCCAGATGGACTGGCTGGTTGGCTCGGAGGTAGCCTCCAGATCGCCCGGACTGGTTTCTGCGGCCATCATTTCTTTTAAAAATGTAGTGTTATAGGCTTCGGTCACTTCCTGATTTTCCAACGCCACGGTTTTTCCTTCCTTTTCACGGGATCGCACGGGTTTCTTGTAGGAAGGCCCGGATTTCGGAACGACAGGTTTGGCAACGGGCCGGACCTGATTACTTTCAGTCTTTATTTCCGGCACCGGCAGGTTGATACGCGGTTTCCACATCCCGCTTTTTTTCTGCTGTCTGAATTTATAAATTATCCAGATGACCACAGCCACCGTATAAAAGAGAATTTTAAAAAGATCTTCCACGGGGTAAAGATAAAAATGATTTCATTTGAAATTATAAGTCAGGGTAAAACCATACGGGGAATGCCTGGAAAAGTCTATAAGCCATAATTTTCAGAGGAATTCAGGATTAAAAAAAACTATAAAAGGTATGCAGAAAAAGGAAGAAAACGAAATGATAGGCAGGCTGCCCGGAAAGTTTGCCCCAATCGCAATTTCTTAATCCCTTCCTGCGTGCCTTTAAAATGAAGTTTCAAATGAATCCTTATTTCCTCAGATAGGATTCGAGGTTCTTCACTTCAAAACCCAATTGTCTGGCCAATTTGAAATTTTTCCCGGCATTGGCTTTATCCTTTAATTCAAAGTAATTCAGACCAATGTTATAAAACACTTCACCATCGTTGCTTTTTAATGCTGCCGCTTCTTCCAGATCAGCCATGGAACCTTCCAGGTCTCCCAAAACGGCTTTGGAGATACCCCGGACCAGGTAGGCTTCGGCGTAACAGGGATCCAGTATAATGGCTGAATCACAATCCAGGATGGAACCTTCCAACTGATCGGCATAGGAACGGGCCAGGCCCCGCGCATAATAATATGCGGCCTGCCTGCCATCCTCCCGGATTGCAATGGTAAATAACTGAATGGCTTTGTGATAGTCCCTGGCTTTGGCCAGGTCTTTCCCCTGTTGAAAATAAGGATTGGCAGGAAACGATTTCGCTTCAGGTGTGCCGGCGAGCAATAAAAATCCATGCAGTACCATCAGGATGACCAGGGATAGCATAAGGATCAGGTGGAAAAGGAATTTCTCGCCTGTGGGTATACGATGAAGCAGGTTGCGTTTCATGAGGTTGAATCCGGTTTGTTGTTGCAAACCTACTTCATCCCTAAGTTTGGGAACAGCGCCATTATTTTTCCGGCAGCACCTGATGAATTTCCGGCCGGGTTTATTGATTTCCCGGGACAGGAATGAAAATAATCAAGGGTATGATCCCCGGGGCAAGCGCCAGTCGACTACGACTTTCACTTCGGACCTGGTCCTCGTATAAGTCAGGTCGAATGGAATAAAATGCCCGGCTTGAAGGCCGGGCTGAAAAGGAAAGTGTTGGTTTACAGGTTACTTTTTCGTCAGCATTTGATGAACCGTTGTGGAAACTGCAGCATCAGGAGGTGGTTATTTTTTCATGTACAAAGCCAGTTCCGGGTTTTCAAATCCCAGTTGTTTGGCCTCCTTCAGGTATTTTCGGGCATTGGTATGGTCACCGGCTTCATAGTAGTTCAACCCAATATTGTAATAAGCTTCCGCATAATCCGGTTTATGTTGTATGGCCGATCTAAAATCCTTCATGGATCCCTGGCTGTCTCCATCGAGTGCTATGGCCAGCCCCCTCACCAGGTAAGCTTCGGCAAATACCGGGTTTAAGGCTATGGCCATGTTGCAATCCCCGATGCAGGAAATATAGCGTCCGGCTTTGTTGGCAGCCAGCGCACGATGATAGAAATAATCGGCCTTCGTGCTGTCTTCCCCGATGGCTGAGGTAAAATCGGCCATCGCCTTTTTATACTGTTTTAACCGGGCATAAGCACATCCGCGCATATCCAGAATCCGGGCATGCTGTTGCTCTTCCCCGAGGGCCTTGGTGAAGCATGCTATCGCAGTCTGATCATCTTTTTCAGAAACAGCCTGAACTCCCCTGGAAAAACTGCTTTCGTTTTTCGCATGATCGGGATCCCGTTCCGCATCATGACCGTAAGAAGTCAGCGCCAGGGTCTGTGCATGTACCCGGAGCGACAGCATAAATGTTATCAAGGTCCCGCTGATCAGGAATAAAATAAAAAACCTGAAATTTTTTCTGGTAACCGGTACGTTCGACTGAGGGATAGTTTTCATGTTTGTGCTTGTTGGTTTGGTTTGAATGATGCAAACATATCTCCGAATGAAAGCAATACATATCCATCTTTATCAAACGGTCGTTTTGGACGATTATCCGGTAACGAATCCGGTTCATTCCGGATAACGGGCGGATGCCTTCAGTTAAAAAAATGTCAGGAAACGGATTTACCGGATATTTTCTGCAAAAGCCCTGTCCTTCCCCACTTCATGACCAGGTGGTGGTTCCAGATAAAGAACGGACGTAAAAGGAAGGAAAACGTATTCATCCAGGGTTTGGTGGTGCGCACATCCCAATGAAAAGCAAGTACCGCTTCACTTCCCTCCTGATTGAATATCCAGGTACCCGTGCCGGATAATTCCCCGCTCGTATAGCCATGCATGCTATGGTGTTTCCGGACACCGGTTACTTCCATTTCAAAAGTGAGGGTATAGGGCAAGAAACTTCTCCAGGTGAGCACGGCCTTTTTCCCCAGTCCTGAATCATCCCCTTCGGCAAGCACCCGGACTTTCTTAACGCCTTTCCACCATTGGGGCCAGCCCTCGAGGTCCTTAATCACAGGCCATACCTCCTCCACTGTTCCGGGAATCCGCCAGGTGGTTAAAAATGAGTACTGTTCCAAGTGGAAAGGAAATCAGCGGGCGTTGCCTGCAAGATGGTCTTCAGATGTCCTGGGGATCATACTTGATCCTTTTTCCCATCGTACCCCGTAAACGGGTCCAGAATCCTTCCCGGTCAGGCAAGGAGACAAAGGGCGTGACATAAGCCTGCATGGAATCGATCACGGGATCTGTCACCTGCATGGAATCAAGCCTTTCATAAACCATTGGTATCACGGGCATGGTAATATCCAGTTTCCTGATAAAGGAAACCAGGGTCCGGCTTTGAAAAGGATCGGTGGCCAGCGCCATCTTTTTAAAACCAAGTGTTTCACCAAGTTTATATCCGTAATAGACATTTTCAGTACTGTGCTCCGCACGCGTTTCAGAAAAAATATGTTCTTTGGGGATCCCCAGCTTTTCTGCATAAAGCGCCATGATTTTACCTTCCACAAAGGGCGTATAAACAGATGACCCGCTGTAAATAACGTTTCTGGCAACGCCTGTCTTGTACAGGTAGTAACTCCATAAAACACGGCCTCTCATGACATAATCCCACTGCCCGTTTTTAAATGGAACACCCGGCACAATGATGGCATCAAAGGGGCTGTTGCGCCTGGCCAGGTCAAAATTATCCCTTGGATCCATAAAAATCAGCTTACAGCCGTAAAAACCTGCCAAAACATGAACGATCAGTACCGTTGCAATTATGATTTTAATGTTTCGCTTCATCCTTTTATTTTTTTTCATTTGCATGCTAAATGAATGCCGGTGAATGCTGTTTGCTGTATAACACCAGATGTGATTTTACATGACCGTTTACTGAAAACAAGCGTTTTTTATTCTTTGTTTCAAAAATACGAAAATAAAACTCATGAGTAACAAACACGCCTTCCATCCATCCCGGTTTTGCCTGGATCAAAACATGATAAAACGCGATCCATGCCGCTGTTAAAACGAAATGGATCCGGAAACGAACAGGTGGGCGTCTGGCAAATTTCCGGGGAAGAATTTACGGAAGAAACCAAACAGGAATCTTCCAATGGGGCTTTTTATATGCTGCATGAACTCCGCAGAAGACAAAGGAAAGCCTGCATGCAATTGCTGAAAGAAATAACCGGTTCCGGTTTTCAGGTCAACTACGACAAACACGGAAAACCATTCCTGCATAACGATTCCAGGCATATTTCCTTTTCACATTCCGGTCCATATGCAGCGGTGATCATCAGTGAAAAACCGGCCGGAATCGACTTTGAATGCATACGCCCGAAGGTACTCAATATTCTGCATAAATTCATGAATGAACCCGAAATGAGCAGTTTGTCCGGTCCACTGGCCATGGAACATGCACACGTTTATTGGGGCGCCAAAGAAACGATTTACAAAGTATACGGAAAACAGGAACTGCTTTTCAAATCGCAGATTTTGATTGAACCCTTCGCGTATCATTCCGCGCAGGGCAGGATACAGGCCCGGCTGGTAGCGGGTGGAAAGGATGAAACTTTTTCACTTCATTATGAGAAATTCCTGGATTACATGCTGGTGCATACCGTCGCCGGTTAAGAACAGGTTGCTCCGTATTATTTTCCGTATTTGTTTTTCCAGGCCCTGTACTGGGAACGGTCTATATGATTCAGCGCATTGTAAACCGGTCGGATCCAGTAATTTTTCAAACCGAATCCGCCTGCCTTTTCCACCATTCTTTCAGTAAACAAAACCTTGCCGGATGCCATGTCAAAAAACGTCACCCACATGGCCCCCTGCTCCATGCCCTTATCAAAACTTTCCATGATAAAGACACAACCGATACCGCTCTTTTTTCCGGTTTTGTATGCGCCCACCATTTTTTTAACAGTCTCCTCGTTAACCTTTACATCGGATGAACTGGAACTGAACATATCCTTGACGTTGGCCCCGGCATTCAATTTATTGATCATGGATAAATCATAGGGAACATGTCCGACACGGAACGTCTTGGACAGATTATACTTCTCGGGCTGGTAGGCCACGATATTGTTCCACGCTTCAAAATACACATCCTGGATGTCTCTTTCATCCTTGAATCCCGCCGAACCCACCTGGGTAAATTGACCCCGCAATTTGATTTGCGTAAAATCAAGTCCGAACCAGGTGATCTCGGATGCACTAAAGACATCAGCGGCTTGCTGGGCCATCGTGGCGCCTCCGGATAAAATGAACAGCAATAATGCCGGTAATTTTTTCATGGTCGATAATTTTAGTGGGATTAACGGTTGTATTTGCTTTTCCAGACATTGTACTGGCTCCGCAGGATATGGGCAAGCGCCGCCGAAACAGGACTGATCCAGTGATTTTTCAAACCCGGTCCACCGGCTCTTTCCACCAGCCGCTCGGTAAATAAAACTTTCCGGGATCCGATATCAAAAAAGGTAACCCACATCGTTCCGGTCTCATTGTTTTTGTCCAGGCTTTCCATGATAAACACCAGTCCAATGCCCTCTTTACGGTCACCACGGTATTCCCCAACCGTTTTTTTCACCAGGGCTTCGTCAACAATTCCCTCTCCTCCTTTTTCCGTCAGCATGTTTGAGGCATTCATGGAACTGTTCCGTTTGTTGACGATACTTAAATCGTTAGGAACATTTCCGACGCGAAAGGCCTTCCAGAAATTGTATTTGGATGGTTCCGAAACCACGAGGTTGTTCCAGGCTTCAAAATAATTGTCGCGCAGATCCTTTTCGTCCCGGAACCCGGAAGGCCCCACATTGACCAGCGGTCCGCGGACTTTGAGGTGGCTGTAATCCAGCCCAAACCAGGTAATTTCAGATGCTTTAAAAACATCAGCCGCATTTTGCGCTGACAATACGGAACCGAAAACAGTTAGCGTAAGTGTGAAGAACAATTTTTTCATGGGGATGAAAATATTAAGCAAGTATACGTTTATGATCACTCATTTTCCGGATACTGAACTTCCGGTCAGTGGTGCAAAATAAAAAAAATATTGCACGGTGACCAATAACGAAGGTCATATAATAATAAAATCAGGCCACATGCCTCCTGACCTTGCCGCTGCCCGTCATGGGCAGATCAGGCACAAAGCTGATCCGTTGCGGAAGTTTATAGGTGGAAAGCTGCTGCCTGCAAAAATGCAGCAGGTCTTCGGTTTCAACGGCAGCCCCCTCCTGCAGCATGACCTCCGCCTGTATGATTTCACCCATCAGGGGATGAGAAACCCCGTAAATACGTGATTGCCTGACGGCAGGATGGGAATCAATTACCGCTTCCACCTCTTCGGCAAAAACTTTATTACCCGATACATTGATCATGGACTTCTCTCTTCCCTTCACCGTCACCAGTCCATCCTTCGATTTAACGGCCACATCGGCCGTGTAAAACCAGCCGTTTCTCATGACATCCTTCCGCATTTGCGGGGGTGATAAATACGCATCAAACATGCCCGGTCCGCGTATGGCCAAATGCCCGGTGACACCTGCGGGCTGTACCGTTCCAGTCTCATCCACAATTTCCACCTCATAGTCCGGTAAGGCCTGCCCGACGGCATCCGGATGTTCAGCGGATTTTTTAAAATTGATCATGGGCAGGCCGATTTCGATAATGCCATAAGCCTGGCTGATATCAATACCATACCGGTTTTTAAACGAATCGCATATCTCGACTGAGATTCCGGTGGAGGTGGAAATCACTCTTTTCAGACCGGGCATCATGACTCCTGTCCTGTCGTTGCTGAGCAACCGGATATGCATGGGAGACGCGTAAAGCAGCGTCCCGTTAAACGAATTGGTATAGTGGATGATGGTTTGGGCCAGGAAGTCGCGGCACACTGCAATGGCGGCACCAAAACGGATATACAACACGATGGAAACCAGAAAATGGTAAGCCATGGGCAATACCCAAACCACCGTGTCGCCGGGGCCCAGTTCAAGCGCCTTATTGGCAGCATCCACACGTTCCAGTACGGAACGATGGGAAACGATCACTCCTTTTGATTTGCCTGTTGTTCCGGAAGTAAAGCGGATAAAGGCCGCGTCCGGCACATGAGGGGCAAAAACCTCCTGAGGTCCGGTTCCCGTGAAGGCCATGCGGAATCCGCCAATATCCATCGGCAGATCAATGGTTTCAAAAGCGGTCGGATTCACCCCGCTGTGATCATCGAGAATTACGTGCAATCGCGCTTCCTGCAGGATATGGTCAATTTCAGCCGGCTTGAGCTGATGCGACAAGGGCATGACGGTTGCACCTGTACCCAGAACTCCGAATATACCGGATATGAAGTTTCTTCCGTTGCGCGCCATGACACCGACTCCCATGCCTTTTCTGATGCCCCTCGCCAGCAATTCATTTTTGAATTTTTCTGCCTCCTGAAAAAGGCCTGAAAAAGTAAGGGTGCCAAACTCATCATAAACCGCTGGGGCATCCGGCCACCGTTTGGCAGATGCTTCTAAAATGGTATAAACATTCATTCGATTAACTAAACGCTTTAAAACATTACCTGTGCTGACCTGATCTTTCCAATTGTTACAAGCTGGTCCGTTCCGTTCAGCATTCCGGAGGCAAGTTGTCCGGCAGCATATCCTGTGGCCAGGCAGGTCCCGATCACCCGGGCGCTGGCAATGGCATCATTCATGGCGGAAAGGTGCCGTCCTGCAAAATAAAGATTTTTACACCCGTCCGACTGTAAACAACCGGCCGGAACCTGGTAAAAATCATCTTCTGCAAAATACTGCATCTGAACCCGCTTGCCCACCTTCCAATGCTCCACCGGCCAGGCACCATTGGCTATTCCATCCATATGCTTAACCGCCCCAAGAACGTCCTGCCGGGTGAGTTCCGATTTTCCTATTGCCCTTCTTCCCGTCCGGATGCCGATTTCCGGAGCTGTACTGGCTATGGCAGCATTCCGGAAGCCGCTCACTTCGGATTGCAAAAATACGGCAACTTTTTCAATCATTTCTCTTGCCGCTAGTTCCAAAGGGGTAATTTTATTCAATTGACCGCCTACAGCTATGGGAATTCCCACCTTAATGCTCACCTGCCCACCCTGGTGCGAACCCGGGACAATGGTGATGTTTTCCAGGTCCGGATCGAGGCGGCCATTTTCCACTGCCTTTTTAATATCCCGTATCAGGGCCAGCTGGAGAACTCCCGTGTTGAATTCCGTCAGGCCCTCCATGGCAAAAACCTGAGCGGCAGCCTGGTATTCATCACATTCAACTACCGGTAGTCCGAGCAACTTGGATATCACCGCTTCACCCGTACAATCGATGACGGCATCAGCCTGTATGCTGATCAACCTGTCGTAGGAAAAGGCCTTTAATGCTTGAATACGCTGATCCGCTTCCTTCACTTCGCAAACGACACTGTGGAGAAAAAGATCAATCCTGTTTTCACGGACCAGGTCATCGCAAAGTTTTTTGAATGCAAATGGTTTGTAAGGCAAAAACCACAACCCGTCCTTATTACAAAGGGCCTGTGTGCTGCTTTTTTGTTGAAGCCTTTCTCCAAACTCGCGGGCAAAACCATTTGACGCATACCTTAATTGCTGTTGCTGATTGCGCAGGTATAAACCACAAACTGTCCCGACATTAGCGGCAGTTGCCTTTCCTCCCAGGAAGGAATGATTTTCAATCAGGGCTACCGTTGCACCAGACCGGGCTGCACTCACGGCTGCAGCAATTCCGGCAGCACCCCCGCCGCTTACCACGATATCATAACCTGGATCCGGAAGCTTCATGCCACCGGATCTCCTTCCATCAGTCCCTGCCTGATCACTTCTTCCAGACAGCTCACTTCAAACGTGGAAATGCTTTGTTCCACATAGCTGGTAATGACTTTTAATGTTCCCCGGAATCGCATGAATACAACCGTCAGTCCCGGTGGATAGGTATTGGGAGGGAAATTAATGGCATCCTCCACCTCCAGGCCCATAAACCTGTTGAGATCCTCAGGTGAATCGGCTGCAACCGAAAAAAGAAAACTGGCAATGGAACCTCCCGCTGGTCCTTTGATTAACCGGTAATACAGGTTCAGGGGCATTCGCCTGAACCAATCCATCATTCTGCCGTAGCTATCCGGAATGCCATCACGGATCTGCTGAACCAGCTGACCGTTGATATGCTGAACAGCCTCCTTCACTGAACCCAAAACCGATGGAGGAATGCGGTAAAAAATAAACGAGAGCTGATTGGTGATCAGTGGCCCGGCGGCCCCACGTAAACGCTCATCCTGGGGAACCGGTATCCAAAATGGTTTGCCGGTATCTCCCCTTCGTTTCAGAATCTCATGGGCTGCCCTGGCGGTCACCGCCAGGTAAAACGGACTGTGGCCGAAACGGGATCCGTTTTGCTGCGCATGGGCATGAATGCACCTGGTTTGTTCCTGATCAAATTTCATGATGCGGTAATGCGTCTGTGGCTGGACAGTCGGTTCTTCACGGAGAAACGTGGCCAGCGGCTTCAACGATGATTCCTTCAGAAAATCCTTGGTCTCCATCATGTTGTTCCATGCCTCGCGTACCGTATGCGACTTTCTATCGCGGGGAACCAGGCAACTGTAATCAGGAAATTCCGCCTCCCCGTTCAGGTATCGTAGCAGCATACCAGCCCCTCTTCCATCCATCAGGATATGATGCCAGGAAAAAAGCAGGGTAGATTGATTCCCGGGACGGTGAATGATGTCGAATTGAAATAAGGGCGGCTCTTCCATCGAAATATCACGGTGCATAATATGTTCCGGGATTACCGCATCACCGGATTCATGCTCCCGGATGTTTACCCATGTATGATCTGCACTATGTACCCATCGTGGAATCTGGAATGGAAGTCCTTTTTTTATTCGTAATCCGGCCAGCCATTCGGTAACTTTTTTTTCAGCAAGAAGGTTCCGCAACTGTTGCGATTCAATCCTTCCGTTTAAAAACATAACATACCGGCAAACATTGCCGACCGGCTTAAACCGGGTCATATGAGGCTCCATGGCCATCATAAACCAATCGGCCCCGCTTAGCTGGCTGCTTTCAGGTAGTTGAGTCATCGGGAAGCGGATTTCAATCACCGGTTAAAAACACCGGACCCGAAACGGGTGTGCAAAAATAATCATTTTGCGTTTACCCGTCATGCCCCGCCGGACTCCAATTGCCGATGTGTGCATCGGGCCAGGGCTTCCACCGTTTTCAGGTTTTCCGGAACCAGGTACTCATCCGGTAATATCACCCCGAACCTTCGTTCAATGAACAGGATGATTTCAATGACGGAAAAGGAATCTACCCCGATGTTGGTCAGAACGGTGTCAGGCTGGACGCCCACACCGGGAGCAAGGATATTGCTTTGAAGAAAGCGGCACAACTCCTCACTGATATAATTGACGTCTTTTACGGTTTCCATCGGGAATCGGGTAATTTATCCTTAAGGTCTTTTGAGGTTGTTGTATAGTTGGGCCACCACAATGGTCAGTACAAAAAACAAGAGCAGCTTGAGCGCCTGGGGCCAGACTTCCGCAATTCCGGCACCGCGTAAAAACAATTCATAAAAGGCATTCAACCCCCAATTGAGCGGAGAAATGGCACTGAGTCGCTGCATCATTTCCGGCATCACATAAGGCGGCACCCAGATGCCCCCGATGGCCGATAACAAAACGATGGAAAGTGAACCCGATATGGCGCTCTGGTGATCGGTGGTGGCGAAGGTGCCGATCATCACCCCGAAACCGGCAGCAGCTATGGCCGTGGAAAGGGCAATGCTGACGATACCGATATGACTGTGGCCCAGTTGCAGAACAGGCAGTCCGAGCATGGGCAGCAGGAACAGCCCTACTCCGATCATCAGCATGAACTGAATCATGCACACCACCACGTAAACGGAAATTTTACCGCTGATTATCGTGATGTAGCTCCCGGGCAGGGATTTGATGCGAAAACTGGTACCTTCCGTTTTTTCCTTGAGAAGGCTTCCGGCCAGGGGAACGACGATGAAAAACATGCCGAAGATCGTCCATGCGGGAACATTGTGCTGAACGGAATTGGGCAGGATAAAATTTTTATCCCTGGATGCATACTCTTCCTTGTAGGCAACAATTTCAATATCAGCTGGAGTGGATTTGTTTTTCCCGGGAATGACCTGCTCGATCTCTTCCGAGAACGTGGCGAAAATAATCCGGGATTTGATCTGTGAAATAAATTCGCGCAGTGCGCTGACCGTGGCATTTACAAAGGACCGTTTGGTTACCGGGTCCACGAATATGGTGATCAGTACGGAATCCTGTTTCAGTTCCGGAAATTCTGCCTGGCTGACGGAAGAATCGGCCAGGGCTCTTTCCACCAGTGAACGGACATTGGATTTAATCGCTTTGGTTGCCCCCTCCGGAATGACTATGCCGATCATAAATTTCCCTTCGGCAACAGCTTTTTCCGCATTTTCAATAGTTGCCGGTTTTCCATTCAGATGGGTGGTTAAACTGCAGGCGCTCGTGTGACTGAGCCCTTCAATCACAGCAACACTCAGGGAATCATGATCATTGTCCACCAGGATGACCGGAATGCCGGCTTCATTCAGCGTCTTAAAAGTACTGTCCTGGATCAGCGTCATGATAAACACCAGTGTCATGGGCATCAGGAAAAGTATGGCAAGCCCCGACTTGTCCCGGATCAGCAACAGGATTTCCTTTTTGAAAATGGCCAGGAACTTATGCATAATCGAGATCACGCAGGTTATACCCGGTCAGATGAAGGAATACATCTTCCAGGCTTTTGGAACCTGAATTTTTCAAAATCAGTTCGGGGGGGGTTCCCAGCGTGATAATTTGTCCGTTATCGATGATGGCCACCCGGGTGCAGAAGGTCTCCGCTTCTTCCAGGTGATGGGACGTATAGAGTATGGTGGTACCGTTCCTGTTCAGCTCCAGCAAAATGTCGCGGATCACGTTCCTGCTCTGCACATCAATGCCGACAGTGGGCTCGTCAAGAAATAATATCTTCGGCTGGTGAAGGATTCCGGCTATCAGGTTCACCCTGCGCTTCATCCCGCCGGAATATCTCGAAACGCGGATGTCGGCGTTTTTATCCAAACCAAAAATATGAAGGCAATAATTGATCCTTTCTTTTAACTCACGCCCGCGCATGCCCAGCATGTGACCGAAATAACTCAGGTTTTCCCGGGCCGTCAGGGTGGGATACAACGCCATATCCTGGGGAACTACTCCAATGATTTTTTTAATGGATTCCCGGTCACGCTCAAATGTCATTCCGTCTACGATAATATGACCGGATGTGGGTTTGAAAATTCCGCATAGTATGGAAATGGTAGTGGTCTTACCGGCACCGTTCGGACCCAGGATGCCAAATATTTCATTTTTGTAAATGGTCAGGGTAATATTTCTGATGGCATCTACGGTTGCATCCTTGTAACGCTTATGTAAATCGATTATCTCGATAATCTTCTCCTCGCTCATCCTAACCCTTTCCTTTGGGCTGCAAAGGTAGAAAAAAAAGGAATAACGAATGGGGGAAGGATACTACGTTCTCCTGAACAAAATCTGGTGTTTCCGGACAAAAGATGCGTCCTTCCGTCCTGAACAGGAGATCGAAAGCGATATTAATATACCGGGTAAACCCGTTGTTGCCCCTTCACCATGTACTTTTCACACCTTAAGAAAAGCCTGCAGGAAATCCGCCTTGCGGCTCCGGGCCACCTCCACCATCGAATCATCAGCCATGATCACGTAGCCTCCCTCACCCTTTACATATCGCTTGATGTGTTCCAGGTTGATGAGATGGGAATGATGCACCCTGAAAAAGTTCAGGCCGTCCAGTAGCTTCTCAAACTCCTTCAGCGTTCGCGAAACCAGGTACTGCATTTTATTGACCAGGTAAATGGTGGTGTAATTTCCGCTGCTTTCGCAACGCAGGATTTCGTTGATTCTCACAAACACCAGTCCCTCCTGGGTAGGCAGGGCCATGGTTTTGGCTTCGCCATGCTGGGTTTTGGTGTTCTCCACAAAGGTTTTATACTGCTGGGCATGACTGGCTTCGGTTAACCGGTTCCTTGCCTTTTCAATGGCCGCCTTCAGTTGTCCGGGATTAACAGGTTTCAGCAGGTAATCCAGTGCGCTGAACTGGATCGCCTGCAGCGCATAATGATTGTGAGCGGTAACAAAAATGACTGCGATTTTAGTGTCGCCCAGCATTTCAAGCAAGTCAAATCCCGACATACCGGGCATTTCAACATCCAGGAAAACCAGGTCGGGTTTGTGCTGCAGGATGGCGGCCATTCCCGTTTTAGGTCCGTTGCAGGAAGCCACCACCTCAATATCCTGTGGGTAATCCTTCAGCATGATTTCCAGGACTTCGCGGTTAGCCGCCTCGTCATCAATAATAATTGCCTTTAACATAGGTTTCAGATTTGTTGGTTGTTTTATATTTTTTTTAGGTTTTCGTCTGCAGGTTTTACCTTATCCATTAACCGGGAAGCCATATTTTTTTCTTTTGGTTAAGAGGTGGTTTAAAATATTCATTCGTTGATTTATCGCTGGTTGTTTCTGAAGGATATGAACCCATTACCCTGGCTAAACAACCGGAATAATGACCTCAACCCTTGTACCGGTTGCTTCCCCCTGACTGTTTTTCAGATCATATACACGGATGGAATTGCTGGACTGATGCATCTGGTTCAGCAAATCAACACGTGCTTTGGTGATGCTGAGCCCCTTGGACTGATGCAGGGCCTTTCTTTTTGATTTGTATTCAGCGGCCTTCTCCCGGCCGATACCGTTATCTTCAATGATGCAGGTCAGCAGGTTTTCCTTCCGTGAAATGTCTATTTTGATTTTTCCCCTTTCCTCTTTATTCATCAGCCCGTGCAGGATGGCATTTTCCACGTATGGCTGAAGGATCATGGAAGGGATCTGGATCTCTTCATCCCGTATGTCCGGAGAAACAATCATTTCAATTTCCATTCCCTGGTCGAACCGCAGCGCTTCCAGGTGCATGTACAGTTCAAGCATGTTAATTTCATCGTGCAGGGTGACCATGCTTTTTTCCGAATTATCCAGAATGAGCCGCATGAGGGAGGCGAATTTCTGAAGATATTCAACAGCGTTTGTCTTTTCATTTTTCAGGATGTAACGCTGAACGGAATTCAGGCAGTTAAAAATAAAGTGCGGATTCATCTGCGAACGAAGGGCCTTCATCTGTAATTCGTGCAATTCCTTTTCGAATTCCGCCTTTTCCGTTTTCTTTCGCTGCTCCGTCAATACGCGGTAACGGTTAACCAGGATGACGATCAGTAAAATGGCCATGATGGCTCCGAATAAAATGGACTTCCGCATGGTTTGTTCACTTTTCAGCTGCTCTGTTTTAAGCGCTTTTTCCTTGTTCAGCAGGGCAATCTCCCTGTCCTTTTTTTCCGTTTCATAGCGGGTTTGAAGCTCGGCGATCTGCTGGTTCTTTTCGGCACTCAGCAAGGTATCCTTAAGATCGGAATGAAACTGAAGATTTTTATAAGCCAGGTCGTATTTTTTCATGCGGGAATACAGGGTCGCATAATCAAAATAAAGAACCATCTCCTGATCCCTGGCCTTTATGGAACGTGCAAGATCCATAGCTGTATCAAGATACCTCAAAACGTCATCGTATTTATTTTCTTCCAGGTGGGTAAACCCAAGATTCTTGCAGGTGGTAATCATACCACGTTTATCGCCGAGGACTTCCTGAAGAGACAAGGCAGCCTTAAAATTCTCACGGGCCTTTTCATTATACCCCTGTTTGTAATAGCAGTTTCCGATATTATTAAAACATTCGGCAGTCAGTTTTTTCTCTCCTATCTCCTGTGCCGTTTGCAGAGCCAAAAAATAATGCCGGAGCGCTTCTGTAAATTTTTCCTGCCTTACATAAATATTTCCGATGTTGTTTAACGTACCGGCCACCCCCTTTTTATCTGACAGATTTTTCCTGATCTCCAACGCAACTTCATAATTTTTAAGGGCTTCCGGAAAATTGTTTTGTACAAAATAAACACTGCCGATATTATTCCGTGACATGGCGATGCCTGCCGAATCACCAATGCTTTCCCGGATCTTCAATGCTTCCAGGTGGTTCCGGATGGCATCGGGGTAGTTGCCCAGGTTCTTATTTAAAATACCCAGGTTATTAAAGGTATTGCCTGCACCCTTCCTGTCCGTCCCTTCAAGTCTAAGCGCAAGCGCCTTCTTATAGTATGCTGAAGCGCCTGAATAATCCCCCTGGCTGCTCAGAATATTACCGGACTGGTTACAGCTGGTGGCCAGGATGCGTTTCAGGTTCGGATCGGATTTAAGTTCAACCGGATACTCCTGCTCCAGTTGGCTGATCACCGAAGCCAGCAAACGGATTGCGCTGTCTGGTTGTGATTGCGCCAGGAGATTGGCCAGTTCATTTCTGGCGTTGAATAACAGACTGTCGGTTAACAGGGTATGATCCCTATGCCCTTCCAAAACACGGATTTGCGTCCGGATGGAATCAGCCCGCTGGTCTTGCGAAACAGTTATGCTGCAGGTCAGAACAAGAAGGACAAAAGGAAACAGAACGGACCGGAGGGATCGGAGCATACAGTTAAAAAATAGCAGTCAGCTAATGTAACACTTCTTCCAATATCAAATCAACATTCGCCTCATTTCTGTTATATACCGCGAAATGTATGGGACCATTTTCTTATTCACCCATCCAGGAGCGGAAGTCTGCCGCTTTATCCCGGCTGATGATAATTTCTTCCGGTGCATCGGGTACCACCTTTACTTTCAGCTTGCCGTTAAACCAGGAATGTATATCGTGCACGGATTTGCTTGATAGAATAAACTGCCGGTTAGCCCGGAAAAATTGTCCGGGGTCCAGTTCCTTTTCCAGTTGCTCCAGGTTGAAATCAATAAGGTACCGCTGGTTTTGATTTGTTTTCAGAAAAACCATTTTATCCTCTGAATAAAAATAGGCAACATCACCGGTTTCCACCGGAATAAACCGCTGCCCGGTTTTGGAAAGAAATCTGGTCCGGTAACGGCCCGGTTGCCTGTATAAACCTTCCAGCAAATGCCTGATATTTTCCATACCCTGGCCGGCAACAGGTTTTTGGCTGAGCTGGTGAAATTTATTCAGGGCATTCCTGATGTCCTCACTTTTAATAGGCTTCAACAGGTAATCCACACTGTTTACTTTAAATGCCTTGAGGGCAAATTCATCATAAGCCGTTACAAATATAACAGGTGAAGTTACTTCGGTGCGTGTGAATATCTCAAAGCTTTGCCCGTCTGCCAGTTCAATATCCATAAACAGGAGATCAGGTGCCGGGTTCCTTTCAAGCCACTCTACCGTTGATTCAATGCTGTCGGTAACACCGGAAATGTGAATACCGGGCTCCGTTTCCCGGAGCAGTTTTTCCAGCCGTTGTGCAGCCAGACTTTCGTCTTCAATGAGGAGAACATTCATGGTGTTGAAATTTAATTTTTTAGCAGGGAAATACTCACACACCAGGAGACGGCATCCTCCCGGATGCGTATCCCCTGCATGCTCAGCAGTTCATACCTCCTGTTGATGTTTTTTAAGCCGAAATGGCTGGAAGGTACAGCCCCTGACTTTTTCTGCAGGTTATTGCAGATCGTGATTTCATCTTCCCCGGAAGCTGCAATTTTTAAAAATAAAGGCTTTCCGGCGGAGACTATATTATGCTTCACCGCATTTTCCACGAGAATCTGCAAGGTTAAAGGCGGAATGCGCATGTTCAGAAATGATTCCGGAACGGAAATAGTTTCCCGGAGATTATTTCCAAACCTGGTTTTGAGCAGGTAAAAGTAGGCATGCAGAAAGGAAAGCTCCTGCCTCAGCGTGGTCAGATCCGATTCCGTGCTGTCCAGTATGTACCGGTATACCTGGGCCATTCCATGTATAAATTCCACCGCAATCCTTTTATCGGTTTCGACCAGCGAACTTAGCGAGTTCAGACTGTTGAACAGAAAGTGCGGATTGATCTGTGTTTTCAGGGATTCAAACTGTGTCATGAGATTTTCATGCCGGAGCTGCTCCTTTTCCCGGGTTGTTTTCTTCCAGAGGGAGAAGAAGTATACCGCTTCATACAGGCTTCCTATTACCATGGCAATAAAGGTACTCATGGCAACAAAAAGGATAAACGTGACGGGAGTCCAGTTGTAGGGTGTAAAAAAAGGCAATAGGTATGTCAAACCGGTTACAACGGAATCCAGGGTGAACAGGACAATGAAATAGAGCAAAAAGGAAATACCTAGTCGTTTCCTTACCTGTTCCATACCAGGATACCTTTTCCGCGCCCATAAAAGTATACAGCGTGAGATTTCCCATCCTGCCCAGGTGATCACGAGGTTTGAAAAAAATACCTGGATGATCGGCACCTGTTCAATTCCCTTGAAGGAACCCGATAAAATAAAAGTGGCCACCAGTGTGACCAGCGGAATGCCGGTCATTCGCAACCACTTGTCTTTCGGCTGTCGCTCCTCCGCAATTTTATTTTTCATACGTATCAAAGATACTGATTACCATTTGCCGATGCTATTGGTTTCTGCCCGAACGTCAGTTTTTTTTACTGAATCCTATCCGGCCGGTACCAGGGGGATCCTGATGCAACAGGTTTCTCCGGCTTCACTGACCCCGATATCCCGGTTCAGCAGCATCCTATAGCGGTTCCGGAGTTCTTCCAGGGAGTCCTTTCCTGTATTCATCAGCAGACTTTTCTTTTGATTGGTATAACATACTTCCAGGGTTTCCTGGTCTGCCTGGGATATCTTGAATTTCAGTGGCCTTACGGCCGAAATGACGGAGGTGGTAACGGCATGATCAACCAGGTGCTGAAGACTGAGCTGGGGCAACTGCAGGTTCATCATCGCGCCGTCGATGGTTTGCGAAAACACCAGGTTATTTCCATAACGCACATTCAATATATAAAAATAATCGGCTGCAAACCTTACCTCGGCCTCCACCGTGTTCAGGGTGGCTTCGTTGCTTTGCAAAATATACCGGTACACATCGGCCAGTTTCTGAATAAACCGGTTGGCACCTGCATCATCCGTTTCAACGAGGGTGACAAGTGAATTCAGGGAACTGAATAAAAAATGCGGGTTTAGCCGGTTCTTCAGCAAATCAAGATTATGCTGGGCCTGTATGCATTTAAGCTGCTCCACTTCCTTGAGGTTCTGTTTCCAGCACTGAAAAAAATAAATGCTTTCATAAACCAGTAACATGACCATGGAAATAAGTTTTCCCGCCAGGATATCCCGGATGACCTCACCTGTTCCGGGCTTCTGGTGAAAGACGTATACGAAGAAAAAACTGTCGACGACCAGTACGGTCACAAAAGTGAAAACCAGAATAAAAACAAACTCAACAAACAGCCGCTTCAGGGTCTGGTCATATTCCGGAAACCGTTTCCTGACCTGTGCGATAATGAGCCTGTCGCCATACCAGAGCAATAGCGTGAACCCGAATGCGAAAAGGAATCCAAAATAAAAATCCGGGGACAAAATTCCAAACTGGAAATTTAAAAAAATCCCGATCAGTAACGCCACCAGTGGAATGCCAATATAACGGATAAGGCCGTCCTGCAATTTCCGCGATTCCAGAATCGGGATGCGAAGCTCCTTTTTTAAGGCCAGCAGGTGCATAACAATCCCGAATGGAATTACAAAGCCCGGCATCATCACAAACGGAAAATAGGCGATCATGACATTCTGCGGCCCGCTCTGGTATAGACGAAATGGAAATGGTGCAGAGAGAACCGCCGTCA
>CAYWHE010000033.1:0-26305 GCA_964458125.1 uncultured Flavobacteriaceae bacterium
CGAGAATGGAAATTTCCTTTTCCGCGTGATCCTTTAAAATGAGGTTGATGATCTGCTCATCGGAAAGCCGGATCATTTTTTCGCCTGTTGCATAAGAAAAGGCTTCTCCGGTCCGGGCAAATAAAAGCCGCATGAAGTCATAAATTTCAGTAACCGTACCGACCGTTGAGCGGGGATTGGTATTGGTGGTTTTCTGCTCGATGGAAATTACCGGGCTCAGGCCCGTGATTTTATCCACATCGGGTCTCTCCATGTTACCGAGGAAATTGCGTGCATAGGCCGAAAAGCTCTCCATATACCGGCGCTGCCCTTCGGCATAAATCGTATCAAAAGCCAGCGATGACTTGCCACTCCCGCTCAGACCCGTTATCACCACAAGTTTGTTCCGGGGGATTACACAATCAATATTTTTCAGATTGTGCTCCCGGGCGCCAAAAATTTCGATGTGTTCACTTTCCTCGAACGGAATGGATGCCATGAATAACCCTTTATTAAAATAATCGGCAAAGGTACTAATTGTTATGCTTGGAAGTTTTCCATAGCCAGCTGTTCAATACGCGTTGTATACCTTCCGATTCTCAGGCATGTTATCGGTTTCCTGATCCTTCTTTCTTTTGTTGAATTTGCTACTTTCATTATAAACAGCTGGTTTATAGCACTTTTGACAATCCGGAAGGAAACAACTTCAGCCCGTTACGCTTGATTGTACCGCAGGTAAATCGTATCTTTGCATATCCGAAGTTTAGAAACCGCTTCATGAACCTGGAAAACATTATTATTGCCATTGACGGCTATTCTTCCTGCGGTAAAAGCACCGTTGCAAAGGCTTTGGCAAAAAAACTGGGGTTGCGCTATATTGATTCAGGCGCCATGTACAGGGCGGTGACCTGGTATTTTTTAAAGCACGGGATACCGGTTCCGATTCCCGGTGAGGTGGATCACCTCGCTTATAACTATGCACCGGTTTTAAACGACATTCACATCAGTTTCCAGGTACAGCCGGGAACCGGTCATTCTGAAATTTACCTGAATGGACAGAACGCCGAAAAGGAAATACGGACCATGAATGTTTCTGAAAATGTCAGTCATGTCAGTGCGATTCCGGTGGTACGGAAAAAAATGGTCAGTCTGCAGCAGCAATTGGGAAAAACAGGGGGACTGGTGATGGACGGGCGGGACATTGGCACAACGGTTTTCCCCATGGCCGGTCTTAAAATTTTTATGACGGCCGATCCCGAAGTAAGGGCCATGCGCAGGTACCAGGAGTTGATCAAAAGCGGTATCAGGGTACTGCCGGATGATGTGAGGAAAAACATCAGCAGTCGCGACTTTGAAGATACACACCGGGAAGAGAGCCCGCTGCGAATGGCCAAAGATGCCGTATTGCTCGATAATACAAACCTTGATTATGAACAACAGGTGGATTTTGTATTAACCGAAATCAAAAAATTAAAACAACAGGTAGGATCAACAAATCTGGATGAAAGAAGGTAAAACAAACCGGTTAACTGAACGTTTCAAGCATTATTATTCATCCCATACAACAATGAAAATCACTATTGATACGGAATCGGGGTTTTGTTTCGGAGTGGTATTCGCCATTCAGATGGCCGAAGATGAACTGGATAAAACGGGCACCCTCTATTGCCTTGGCGATATTGTACACAACAACATGGAGATTGAACGGCTGACTGCCAAAGGCCTGAAAATAATCAACCATGAGCAGCTCCAGGGCCTGCACGATTGTACCGTACTGATCAGGGCACACGGGGAACCACCGGAAACCTATCACACCGCCATCCGGAACAATATTGAACTCATCGATGCAAGTTGCCCCGTTGTTTTGAAATTGCAGAACCGAGTGCGCACGAGTTTCGAAGACCACGATGAAGACGACAGGCAAATTGTGATTTATGGTGAAGAGGGTCATGCTGAAGTAAACGGACTGGTCGGACAGACATCAGGAAAAGCCATCATTGTGCGGAACGAATCCGACATAGACCGCATCAATTTTTCCAAACCGATACATTTCTTTTCACAAACAACGAAGAGTTCCGATGGATTTTCAAGGATGAAAAAAATCATCCAGGACAAGGTTATCGAAAAACACGGGCGACTGGATCCGAACATCCTTTCAGCCAACGATACCATTTGCAGACAGGTATCCAACCGCGAGCCTCAGCTCAAAACATTCTCCGCACAGCACGATGTTATCGTGTTTGTCAGCGGCAAGAAAAGCTCCAACGGAAAAGCGCTTTATGGTGTTTGCCAGGGGATTAACCCCAGGTCCTATTTCATCTCCAGTCCTGAGGAACTTGACCTGAACTGGTTCAGGACCTCTGATTCCGTCGGCATCTGCGGTGCCACCTCCACACCAATGTGGCTGATGGAAGATGTTGCCGAGAAGCTAAAACAAAGTGAGATACACGTAGCCTGAATGCATTTAATCGGTAAAACCGGCCTGCAATATTTTTACCCGCCCGCTTTCTTTGCCTGGTAACCTGCAGCCAGCAACAAGGCCATAACCTTTTCGCGAAAATCACCCTGGATCAGGATTTCCCCGTTTTTCACCGAACCTCCCGTTCCGCACCTGGATTTTAATAACTTTCCAAGACTTTCAAGGTCTGCTGCGGATCCTTCAAACCCGGTGATCAGCGTGACCGCTTTTCCTGCCCGTTGTTTCCGGTCGAGCAGGATGCGTAAATCCTGTTGCCGGGGAGGGAGCGTTTGGGTGGCCTCACCACTATTTTCCGGAAACATGAAATCCGGGTTGGTGGAATATACCAGCCCTTCCTTATGCTTGTTTTTATTTGACATGATTAATTCAGCGTAATTTTGGAAGTCGCGATCAGCCGTTTTTGCTGAAAGACATTTAAAATATAAAATCCATTATTCAGTTTTTTTCTGTTCCAGGAGATGCTTTCCTTCAGCTGATCTACGGTACAATCCATTTGCTGGAGAATTCGACCCTGCAAATCCACAAGTATGAGAAAGCATGTCTCATTTCCCGGCAGTTTCGAATCCAGCAGTCGTATCCATGTTTCCATTTGAACAGGATTGGGGCTGATCAAAAGTGAGGCTGCACGGGATGGCATGTCCGGAACTGACCCTCCTATATTAAAAATGCAGGAATCACCCAGGAAATTCCAGGCACCCTGGGCATAAATAGCCGTCCATGCCGAATCATGAAATACCGCAGCGGAGTCATGAAATACACATACCAGGGATAGGTAAAACATGGCCTGGGCATTCACAATACCCATGCTGTATCCGCATTCTTCATCCAGGTATACCGGTGAAATGGTGGAACCGAGTCCTTCGATCCATGTCAGATGGGGTAAATTGGGTTGAATGAGTGTCAGCTGGGGATTGGACAAAAACCAGGTCGTCCGGGGTCCGGAAAGCGTATTAACCACACCCATGGAATCGACAAAATACCATCCGCCTTTCAGCATATGGTTGAAGGAATTCTCATACCGAAACTCCAGGTAAAGACTGTCTCCTGTTAATAAAGAAAAGTCGTACAGAATTCGTTCATTGGTGCTGTCGGCTGAAATGATGTACACCTTTTTGGTCACCGTATCCTCCCGCAACAGGCAGGGCTTGTTGCCAAAACCTGTCAAATCCTCTGTCCGGGAATAAGCTTTTTTATACGAATAGGCTCCCACCAACGTATCTTCAAAAGCCAACACAGGACCCGACAAAAAGGGAAATACAGACTTATTTTCAACGGGAATGGCATCGGCATAAATATCCCATTCATTATTATTAAACAAGAACTTCTGGTAAGTCTGAGCACCTGCAGGTGAAAAATCTGCCAGCAAAAACAGGGGGAGACAGAATAAGATTTTCATGGTCGGGTTTTACCCTGTCAAAGGTACCTATTTTACCTGATTAAAATCATTAAACCTATTCCTGATTTTTTCCATTATGCTTTCCAGATCGTTTATCTTTGTTTTATCAATGACCGATTCTTATTGTACCCGTAAATATAGACCTAAATGAAAACAAACCTGCCATCGCTTACCATGATCATGGTTCTCTTTTTCTTCACATCCTGTAAAAAAGCCGAGGAATCTGAAGATACCAGCGGGAACCGAACCCAATGTACCGTAGTGGAAAATGGTTCCCAGGAGAACCTGACCAGTACGGATCCAACTGTAACCTTCAGCAATGATACAACAGAGATTGACAACAGCTTTACGAACAACCGCTGGCTGTGGTTCCAGGTAGACGGCCAGGCCACCGGCACCTATCCGCTTAGCCAGACCGGTGACCGCGCCATCTTTAATAACAGCAGCAACACGGAATTTTCCACCATTTCCGGTACCATTACCTTCACGGAAGTGAACGTGGCTGCCAAAAAAATAAAGGGAACCTTTGACCAAATAGAACTGGTATCCGGTCTGAGCAGTGATACTATCCGGATCAACAACGGAACTTTCGACATTGACAACTGATTGCAGAACCGGAACCGGAATTCCTTTTTCCGGCATGGTCTGTTTATTCAGAAGCGGATACCCTCGGCACATTTAAAATGTCCTTTCGGGCAGGCTTTGAAACCATGCAACCCGCATGGTCGGCAGGAAAGCTCTTCCTTCAATTCGACAACAAAGGACTCCTCCGACAGGGGACCAAAACCAAATGCCGGAACGGTGGAACAGAATACGGCAGTAACCGGGGCATTCATGGCCGAAGCCATGTGGAGAGGCGCTGAATCGTTAACATAATTCATCTTTGCATCCTTCATCAGTGCAGCCGACTGAAGAAAAGTCAGTTTTCCGGCCAGGCTGAGGATATGCGGATGGGAGGATGAATTGCAGATTCCTTCACAGACGCCTGCATCGCCCTTTGCGCCCAACAGGTAGATCGTGAGTTCCCGACTTTGTTTTTCAATCAGCTCCAGCCATTTATGGGCAGGCAATTGTTTGGTAAACCAAACCGAAGTGGGTGCAATGGTAATATACGAGATCACTTTATCTCCCGGCCGGCTATAACGACCTGCCTCTCTCACATCTGCGGCACCGGGGTATAAACGGGGCATAACCGGTTGATCATCCGTCAGTCTTTCAACAAGGGCAAGATTGCGTTGTACTTCATGGACATGGTTTCCGATCTGGTGCTGAACACGCCAATCGTAGCAAAAGGAAAACGGATTCTTATCAAAGCCAACTTTCACCCGTGCTCCCGAAAAAAATGTCAGCAAACCGGATGAAGCAAAACGATGGACATTCACCAACAGGTCGTACCCGGACGCTTTTACCTTCCTGATCAGCCGGAATAAATTGCCGATTTTATTTTCATTCTTATCCCAAACCAGCACCTCGTTCAAAAAGGGATGGTTCTGCAGCAATCCATCATTTCCCTTCCTCACTAAAAAATCGATAGCGGCTCCCGGAAAGAAGGCATGGAGTTTTTCAACAAGGGGTGTGGCCAGTATAACGTCACCTATAAACGCTGTCTGGACAATCAGGATTTTTTTCATCTCAAACGGAAACGGCATGATCACGCAAGGCGTTGTTCAGGGAGGTCTTCAGATCGGTGGATGCCTTTCTTTTCCCGATGATGAGGGCACAGGGGACCTGGAATGAGCCGGCCGGAAACTGTTTGGTATAGGACCCGGGGATCACCACGGAACGTGAGGGCACCACACCCTTATATTCAGCCGGTTCCGGGCCGGTAACATCGATTATTTTAGTGGACATGGTCAGCACGACTCCGGCACCCAGTACCGCTTCCTTCTCCACCCTAACGCCTTCCACCACAATACACCGTGATCCGATAAAACAATTATCCTCAATGATGACGGGGGAGGCCTGGACCGGCTCGAGCACGCCACCGATGCCTACGCCACCACTCAGGTGCACATTTTTCCCGACCTGAGCGCAACTCCCGACGGTGGCCCAGGTATCCACCATGGTTCCTGAATCCACATAAGCGCCAATGTTCACATAGGAGGGCATCAGAATCACACCGGGGGCCAGGAAAGCTCCATAACGGGCTATGGCATGGGGAACAACGCGTACACCAAGGGTTGCAAAATTCCTTTTCAATTCCATTTTATCATAAAATTCCATGGGACCGGCTTCCAGGGTTTTCATCGGCATGATCGGGAAGTAAAGGATGACGGCCTTTTTCACCCATTCATGGACGATCCAGCCGGAATCAGCAGGTTCGGCTACCCGCAGTTTTCCCTGGTCCAGCAGGGCGATAACATCCCTGATAGCCTGCTGAACCGATTCTTCGCGTACCAATTCCCTGTTGTCCCAGGCCTTTTCTATGATCTCGTTTAACATATTTTCCTACGCATTTTTTAAACCCGGCTTATACTTTTTAACAGACCGGGAAGCGAAATTACAGAAATTGCCTCATCCTTCTTCTGCCCGCCCGGTTAACCATCAAATCAACGTTCCTTGTTCATTAATTTTTTTATGTACAACAGGAGTTAAAAATTATTTTCGTTGAAAATGAATTTTATTTTTCCGTATCATCTCCATAAGGCTGCATTTCACCAGTTCCCCCATGCATCTGCATTTCAGGAAGGCATCGTTCCGGTAATAATCACTGAGTTCGTTTTTCAGCTGTTCCACCTTTTCTGGCCTGGAGATCCTGTCCGATGCCATGGCATCCAGGAGATCACGGATCATATATTTGGCAGCGGCGATCCTTTTGGCAATCAGGGTACGTTCCTCGATCTGATACTGGAAGACCGACTCAGGGGTCATGTGCCGGATGCACAACTGAACAAGGGGATAGTTTTCCCTGAAATACTGCGGCATATACAAGGTTCGCTTCCCTTCATAACTCTGCTGGTCGAAATCAAGCGCCCGGATACGGTAATGAACGTCTTCAAAATCGGGAGTAATGTCGATCACGTAATTATAGGATCGCATATCACCCAGCAGCCGTATAAAACAACGCTCGTTGAACTTTACAAACTCCTTGGCCAGGCGGATTTCATTGACATCTTTATCGCCCAGGTTGTTTTTTATAAACTGATCTCCGGGAATACCGGCAATATGTTCCTCCACCAGCGTCTGATCATGTACAAAATAGCTGATGCGGTTCGGAGATAGTATATGTTCGAGTTCAAGACCGTAAATTCGGGAGGCATCAGCCTGTTTGATATAAAAATAATCAAAATTATCATTGAAATTATTGACAATCCTGATCCGGAAAGGATAGGAATTACCAAAGGTGCAGAAATCAACACGGTCAACCGAAAGGTGCCCGGTTATGGTGGTATCGCCGCCGGTTTTCAACAGGGCATAAATGGCTGTCAGCGCCTTATGATGTTGTTCCATTTCCAGCTGGGAATACAAAACCCGTTGCCAGAGGGTATCCTTACCGTTGCGGTCATACAGTGGAAAAGCATTTTCAAAGCGCAGCAGGTCCTTATATTGGATGGGCAGGGATACATCGCGACCATAGTGTTTCAGAAACCTGCGAAGTTTATCGTTTACCGGAAAAATGGGTTTTTTCCGGGAGATGGAATTGGTCTGATTACCGGGCAACCTCATCCTGCATTTTTTTCCTGATCACCATCAGGCCGTCACGAACCGGAATTAAAACATTTTCGACCCTTGGATCACGCTGGACACGGTTGTTAAATGCATGAATGGCCCTGGTCTCTTCATCCCATCCGGCTTCTGGCTCCAACACCCGGCCACTCCAAAGGACATTATCGGCAAGTATGTATCCACCCGGCTGAAGTATGGGTAAAACCATTTCATAATACCGGCTGTAGTTTTCCTTGTCGGCATCAATAAAAACCAGGTCGAAGGGCCCGGGCAACCCGGGAATCAGCTGGATGGCATCACCGGTATGAATCCGGATTTTTTCTTGAAAACCCGCCTTTTCCACATATTCCTTTGCCATGTCGGCCAGTTCTTCGTTGATGTCAATGGTGTGCAGTATCCCGCCCGGAGCCAACCCTTCTGCCAGGCAAATGGCAGAATAGCCGGTATAGGTGCCGATTTCAAGAATAACAAGTGGCTTCACCATGTGGCTAAACATGGATAATATCCTGCCCTGAAGATGCCCGGAAAGCATCCTGGGCATGAGCACATGAGCATTGGTTTCACGGTTCAGTTCCTTTAAAACAACTGATTCGTCAGCAGAATGGGCCTCCGCATAGTCAACTATATCTTCGGGTAAAAAATCCATAGGGGTCAATTTGGATGCAAAAGTAAGGAAATACCTGCCCTTCATGATCTAAAAGAACTCAGGTTTGGAAACTTAAAATTAAACATTTCGTTGTATCTTTGTTATTCATTCGAAAGCAATGAAACAAGTATTCCGCTGCATTCAATCCGCACTGCTATCCATAATACTTTTACTGGCCGGAAACGGATTTTCGATCAACCGGACGGAGTGCATGCACAGCGGAAAATCCAAAGTAACCATTGGAATGCCGGCATCAGGTTTTATGCAGGAAACATCAGGAACGTGCTCCCTGAAAAGTAAATGTTGCCGGGTTGAAACCACCGTTTACCAATCCAACACCTTTTCGCTACAGGATAAAAAGGAAAATACCCCTTCTACCCAGCAACCCGATTATTGCCTGTTCAATGCAACCGTTTCCGCCGGGACGGCGTCTTTAACGCATAGCCCATCAACTGCTGCTTTTCCGCTGAAACCACCCCTTTCAGGAAAAGACCTTTCCATAAAAATCAGCGTTTTGCTGATCTGACTTTCTTTTTGCGAAACCGGTGAGATCCTGTCGGATCCGCTGTTTATTTTACTTTCCCAAAAAAGAAATCATGAAAAAAATAATTTATATCCAGTTATTATTCCTGGCCGTGTTTTACTCCCGGTCTTCCCAATTGTATGCTCAAACACTGAAGGGAACGGTCAGGGAGCAAACCCCCAAAGGATTGCAGCCCTTGCCTGGAGTCCATGTTTACTGGCTCCATACCTATACGGGAGCTACAACCGATGCTTCCGGCCTGTTCGAAATCACACCGCCTTCCTCCTACCCTGCCGACCTGGTTTTCAGTTTTGTCGGCTATCAGACCGATACACTCCGGTTAAACGTTCCGGGTACTATTCAGCATATCCTGAAAAGCAGCGTCACACTTGGCGAGGTGGCTATTGAAAGAAGGCGCGAATCCACGACGGTTTCCACCATCAATCCCATCAACACCCAGGTGATCACTTCCGGTGAGTTGAAGAAAGCGGCCTGCTGTAACCTGGCGGAGAGTTTTGAAACGAACCCGTCTGTTGATGTCAGTTATGCTGATGCCGTTTCCGGTGCCAGGCAAATCCAGATGCTCGGACTGGATGGCATTTATACACAGATCCTTTCGGAGAACCTGCCGCTGGTGCGGGGCTTAAGCTCCTCCTATGGCCTGAATTTCATCCCGGGTCCATTTGTCGAATCCATTTATGTAAGCAAGGGTGTTGGTTCGGTCGTGAATGGCTATGAGAGCATTACCGGGCAAATTAACATTGAAGTAACCGAACCTGACCAGGCTGACCGGTTATTTGTAAATGGATACGTGAACAGCGACCTTCGCCCGGAACTGAACCTGCACCTGGCCCATCATACCGGCAAGCATGCAAGCGCCCTCCTGTTTTTACACGGAAGCCAGGCCGGGCTGAAAAAGGACATGAACCAGGATTCATTTTTAGACAGTCCCCAGGGACAACAGTACAATATTTACAACCGCTGGCATTTCACCGGGAAAAACATGGAAGGTCAGCTGGGCCTGCGGGCGGTTATTGAAAACAGGTATGGCGGTCAGCTGAATGCCGATAAAAATATCATGAATCCATCTGCACCAGCTGAACCTTACCGCATCAACATCAGAAACCGGCAGTTTGAGTTATATACGAAGACGGGTTATATGTTCCCTGCAAGGCCCGACAGAAGTCTCGGGCTGATGACATCCACGAAATACAACCTGCAGGATATGACTTTTGGGATGAAAGCCTACCGGGGCCGGCAGACCGGGTTTTACTCCAATTTAATTTTCCAGGATTTCATCGGTTCGGATAAAAATATCATCAAGGCCGGGTTGAGTTTAGTCTATGACAACTACCTGGAAACGTATAATGATTCCGTTATGGATCACCACGAAACTGTTCCAGGAGGTTTCGCAGAATATAGGTTTAACGATAAAAAGAAAATTTCCTTCATAACCGGTGCAAGAATGGATTACCATAACACCTTCGGATGGTTTTTCACGCCCCGGGTTCATTTTAAATACGACCTGCGTCCCGGTTCGGTCCTAAGGCTCTCCGGCGGGAGCGGGTTCCGCTCTGCACAGGTACTTACTGAAAATCCTTCGGTTTTTGCAAATTCACGAATAATCGTATTCCGGGAGGAACTGCGTCCGGAAAAAGCCTGGAATACCGGTGCAAGTTTCACCCATAAATTCGATTTTGCGGGTCAGGAGGGAACCCTGGTCGTTGATTATTATTATACCCGGTTCGTCAACCAGGTGGTGGTCGACCTGGAAAACATAACAGAAGTTCGCTTTTATAACCTGGATGGTATTTCGTATTCTCACGGCTACCAGGCCCAGCTTGATTACAGCCCGTTTAAACGATTTGACATACGCCTGGCCTACAAACGGTATGAGGTAAAATCACACTATTCCGGTCAGCTGCTTGATAAGCCATTTGTTCCGCGTGACCGCGCCCTGCTGAACCTGGCCTACGCCACCAGTATGGATAAATGGAAATTTGACGTGACGCTGAAATGGTTTGGTTTGAGCCGGATTCCGGATACCGGGGCCAACCCTGAATCTTACAGGAGCCCGGATCATTCCACGGAATATATCACGCTGATGGCTCAACTCACGAAAGCATTTCGTAAATTTGACCTGTATGCCGGAGCTGAAAACATCACCAACTTCATACAAAAAAATGCAGTGATTGCACCCGATGACCCGTATGGATCATACTTCGATGCTTCCCTCATCTGGGGACCGGTTACAGGCCGGATGTTTTACGCAGGCTTCCGGTTTAACATCCGGTAATTCATGATTCATTTCAAAAAAGATGCAAAAACTTCCCATTTACCTGGCACTCATTTTCAGTTTGTTTTTCCCTGCGGCCTTGTCGTGGAAGGCCCTGGAAAATATTACGACCTGTTTTTCCGGTTATCGCAGGGTATGCAATTATTCCACGGAAAAAGAGTCTGCTTTTAAAAACCGGATAAAAGAAACCGTCTTCCATACCAAAATCGGGAAAATGGAAATCCTGTTCTACAGCCGCGAAAAAAATCGTTTAGAACCGAGGAAGACCATTTCCATGACAGGCGGTGAAGACGCCGGCCTGGTGGCTGACCCTAAGGCCATTTCAAAACTTCAGGAATGCTGCAAAAATGACGGTAATAATCGAATACACAGATTTTAACACTTAAAAAAATCCGGAATGGAAGCATCACCTGATCGAATCAATTCATCGAAAGCACCGGAACCTGTGGGTTTATACCCGCATGCCCGCCGGGTAGGAAACCTGTTGTTTTTGTCGGGCGTAGGTCCACGGGAAAAAGGCAGTAAAATAATCCCGGGAGTGGAACTGGATCCCCAAGGTAAAATTATCTCATACGATATTGCTGTTCAGTGTCACTCGGTGTTCCGCAACATCCGTTACATCCTGGAAGAAGCCGGCTCCGGCTGGGATAAAATCGTTGATGTAACCGTTTTCCTGACGAATATGAAAAAAGATTTTGCCATATACAACCAGTTGTATGCGGAATATTTTAAGGATAACCTTCCCTGCCGTACAACGGTGGAAATCAATTGTCTGCCCACACCTATTGCGATTGAACTGAAAGTGATCGCCACGATATAATTTTTCAGGCGGCCTGACCGAGGTATTTCATAAAGCGGAAGTGGGAAGCGAGCGCAGACCCAACCGAAGGAAACTGGTGATAAGGCACCTTGTACTTTTCGCAATATTCCTTTAATATCCTGCTAACCTGGGGATAATGCACGTGACTGATCCGGGGAAAGAGGTGATGTTCGACCTGGAAATTCAGTCCCCCGAGAAACCAGGAAACAACTTTGTTCCCGGTGGCAAAATCAGCGGTTGTAATGACCTGGTGAACAGCCCATTCATTCGGTACCTTCAGATCGTGGTCCTTGGCATCCTCAAAATGCGTCACCTCAACCACATGGGCCAGTTGAAATACCATGGCCAGGGTGATACCCATGACGGCATGCAGGGTAAAAAATCCTGCCAGCCAGGCCGGCCAGCCCAGCATATAAACCGGTAAAGCTATGTATACCCCGATATAAAACACTTTACTGACCCAGAAAATAATATGTTCCTTGGTACTCATCTTTGCAAATGAGGTGTTTTGCACTTTGCTGCTGAAATATTTCAGGAAATCGAAAACAAAAACCCATAAAACGGATGCCAGGGAATATAATAAGACACTGTAGAAATGCTGGTACCGGTGCATACCCAGGTGTTTTTGTGATGCACACTGGCGGATGAAAGGCATTTTGGCAATATCATCATCCACACCGTCAATGTTCGTATAGGTATGATGAATGATGTTGTGTTTTTGTTTCCAGATAAATGCATTGCCGCCCATGGCATTCAGCGACAGGCCCAGCAATTCATTCACCCATTTTTTATCCGAATAACTGCCATGACAGGCATCGTGCATCACGTTGAAACCAATGCAGGCCAGGGTAAACCCCAACAGGCCGCTGGCCAGTAAGCCTGCATAAACATTGGCGTTGAAAAAGACAAGAAAAACGTACAAGCCGACAGCTGCCAGGCTCAAAATAATTAATTTTAAATACAACTGGAAATTGCCGGTAGACTTGATATTCGCTTCCCTGAAATAATTATCTACCGCTTTTTTTACATCCTCATAAAAGTCTGAATGCTTATGCTGAAAGGTTACTTTTGCCATTCTTTACATTAAATATTACTGCTCAAAGGTAACCAAAATAATTCATTTTGACCACTTTCCTCAAATTTACCGAAAGCACCTGCGATCCCGTTATATTTGCGTCAACTGTAACCTAGTGGAAACCAGAACTGCTTTTATTGATCTTTTTATCCATGACCTGCTGGAAAACGGACGGGATTTATCGGATTCCTGCGTGGTTTTCCCTTCCCGCCGGGCAGGCCTTATCTTTAAAAAAAAGTTTGCCAACCACATCACCAAACCCGCCTGGCTTCCATCCGTATGTTCCATTGATGACTTCATCCTGTCCCTATGTCCCCTGCAGGTTCCTGATGCCATTCACCTTCAACTGGAACTTTATACGGTTTATCAAAAACATTATCCAGGAATTTCCTTTGATAAATTTCTATCCTGGGGAGAGATTCTATTAAAAGATTTTAACGAAGTGGATCTTCAGATGATTCCTGCAGACCGTTTGTTTTCCGAAGTGTTTTCCATCAGGGAACTGGATGTTCGAATCGGTATCGGGGAAGAGGAGACCGAACGCATCCGGGAATTCTGGAAACTTTTCTCCGGAAAGGACCTGACAGGAATTCAAAAGGAGTTCCTGGAAAACTGGAGGTCTCTGCCGGTGATTTACAATGAATTCCGAAAACAACTGGAACAAAATGGTCTTGCTTACAACGGTATGGCTGCCCGCCGGGTAGCGGAAGGATTGACGGATGGAAGCCTGGTCCTGCCTTGGAAAATGGTTTGGTTTGCAGGATTTTATGCACTTTCCCGTGCCGAAAAAGCCATATTCAATCACCTCCGTACCATCGGTAAGGGTGCATTCAGGTGGGATGCGGACAGGTATTATTCGGAAGACAGCCATCAGGAAGCCGGACGTTATTTCAGAAAAAAACAAATCGAACCCGCAGAAGAAGACTTCAAATGGACATTTAACTATTTTAAGGAAACCAGTAAAAACATTCATATCACCGGTGTTCCGCTCCTGACGGGCCAGGCCCGTACGGCCGGGCTGCTGCTTGAAAAAATATGGACAGGTGATGAATCTCCCGATCATACGGCCGTTGTTTTGCCGGATGAAAAACTGCTGATGCCATTATTGTATGCATTGCCGGAAAATACCGGTCCGGTGAACATCACCATGGGATACCCACTCCAGGGAGGCGCAACAGATCAGCTGATCCGGTCCATCAAAAACCTTTTTGCTTTCAGCATACAAAATAACGATCGGAATTTTTTCAGGACACAGGACCTCCTTGCACTATTTGAAAACAGCTATATCCGGTCGTTAAACCCTTTGCTGGTCCGTCAAATTTCGGAACAACTGGTTAAAGAAAACAGGCTGGTGATGGATGCAAAATCCTCTCTGGAATTGTATTTTCATGAAATCATGACCTTTCTGCTGAAGGAATCCGGTCTGAAACAAAATCCGGTAAACGGACTGACCACTCTTTTTGAAATGATCCTGGAGCATTTTAAAAAGGAAAAAGCAATCCTCCCCCGGTTCGATTTCAGTCTGCTGAAATTTTTCCATCGTGAACTGAAAAAACTTTCCCGCTTAACCGAAGCATACAGTAAAGTAACCGACCTGACCGGACCTGTTGGCTGGCGTCTGGTGGGGGACCTGTTGAAATCCCTCCGGGTACCGTTTTCCGGCGAGCCTGTGAAAGGCTTACAGATTATGGGATTCCTGGAAACCCGTAATCTTGATTTTCAAAACCTGATCATTCTTTCCATGAATGAGGAAATGATGCCTGCCTCTGCGTCCGGCAGTTCATATATTCCCTATGCGATCCGGAAGGCTTACGGATTACCCACTTTTGAAGAACATGACGCCATATATGCCTATCATTTTTACAGGCTACTTCAACGTGCTGAAAACATTTACCTGATTTACAATACCGAAGCCGGGGCCTTATCCGGTGGTGAGATGAGCCGGTACCTGTTACAGATTGCTTACGAAATGAGAAAAAAAAGCGATGGACGCATCCGTATTTCGCATTCCCGCATGGGCACCGATCTTCAGATTTACCCGGACAGTCCGATCAGGATCAGCAAACAAGGGGCTGTTGGCAAGGCTCTTCACAGGATGTTCTTCGAAGGGGAAAATGAACGCACACACCTGTCTGCAACAGCATTTTCATCCTATATTTTATGTCCCTTGCAATTTTATTTCCGGTATGTAGCCGGCATCCGGGAACCCGATGAAATTCAGGAGGAAATTGACCCGGCCGTATTCGGGGATATTGTGCATACCGTCATGGAAGAATTTTACAAGGATCATCCCGTGGTGACATCAGCCCTGCTCGACTCCATGGTTCCCCGTGTTGAACGGGAGGTGGACCATGTCATCCGTAAAAAATTTCCCTCCCTGCCCGGAACGTTAACGGGCAAAAACAGGCTGCTCCATACCGTGATCACCGTGCTGATTAAAAAAATAATGGAACAGGACCATCAGGATGCACCATTCACCGTTCATGGCCTGGAAAAGGAATACGTTGGAGAATTAAAAATAAACGGAGGCACGCTATACGTTAAGGGCAAAATTGACCGGGTTGATGAAGCGGGCGGACTGACCAGAATCATTGATTATAAAACAGGACAGGATGTGGTGATGAAAAAGTTCGTCATCGGAGAGGTGTTCCTGAAACCTGAAAACAAAGCTTCTTTCCAGCTGCTTTTATATTGCTGGCTCCTGCTGCAACACCAGCCCGGATCATCCCCCCGTGCAGGATTGTTCAGGCTCAGGTCGGTGAACCAGGGAATAGATTTTATTAAGGACGGTGCCCTGATCAATGCTGAAGATATAGGTGAATTCGGGGAGGGCCTGAAAGAACTTGCGGGGAGGATAGTAGATCCCGAAACCGACTTCATTCAAACCGAAGATAAAAAAAGGTGCCGTTATTGTGCCTACAAGGATATCTGCAACCGCTGAGCCAGTCCGGAAACCCGGGAGATTACAAAAGGATCACGAGAAGAGAGGCTGTGGTAACCATCAGGCTTGAATACCCTGATGTTCTTCAATGACATGATAAAGCGTATCCCTTTCCACCGGAATCCGGCCCGCACCGGTAATCAGCTCCACCAGCTCCCGGGTGGATAATACGGGTGTTTGCTCTTCCGATCCGGCCATGGAATAGATCCGTGTGCTGTCGTCAATGGTGCCATCCACGTCATCCACGCCAAAGGATAGGGAAAGTTGGGTGCTGTTTCGCCCGATCATGGGCCAGTAAGATTTAATGTGCGGGAAATTGTCAAGGAAAATTCTCGAAACCGCATAATTTCTCATATCCTCCAGCAAGGTGACCTCCTGTACATCAGCCATTTCATTATCCCTGTTCCTGAATTTTAAGGGTATGAAGGCGTTAAAACCTCCTGTTTCGTCCTGCAGTTCACGAAGTCTGTTTAAGTGATCCATACGATGGACGAAATTTTCAATATGACCGTAGAGCATGGTGGCATTGGAACGGATTCCCAGCAGATGGGCCTGGCGGTGGATGTCGAGCCATTCATCAGCGGTGCATTTGTCAGCAGCGATTTGTTTGCGGATTTTTTCATCAAAAATTTCGGCACCTCCTCCCGGAAGGGAACCCAGGCCGGAGTTTTTCAGCTTCTGCAGCCCTTCAGTTACGGACAGTTTGGCTTTCCGGAACATGTAATCCAGTTCAACCGCTGTAAAGGCCTTGATATGCAGGGAAGGACGATGTTCCCGGATGCGGTCCAGCAGGGAACAGAAAAAATCAAGATTCATCCGGGGATGCACTCCTCCTACTATATGCACCTCGGTAACCGGTATTCCGTCATAGGCCCTCACCCGGTCCATCATTTCATCCAGGGAAAGTTCCCAGCCTTCCTCCCTGTTTTTATATAACCTGGAATAGGAACAAAAAGCACAACTGAATACGCAGATATTGGTTGGTTCAATATGAAAATTCCTGTTGAAATAGGCGATATTTCCGTTTTTTCTTTCCCGAACGTGATTGGCCAGCATGCCCAGGAATCCGGGTTGACCTTCCCGAAAGAGCAGCAGTCCGTCTTTTATTTCCAGGCGAACTCCGTTCCAAACCTTTTCAGCTATCTTCCTGAGCCCTTTGTCAAGGGTTTTATTTTCGTCCAGGTATTCCAACAATTCCGGTGACATGTTGTTTTTTGCCTTTAATAATCCGATTCACTTCTGCAATAAGAGTTTGACTACCCGTGTTTCATCATGGGTGCGTATCCGGGCGAGGTAAAGCCCCCGCTGAAAGGTGCGCATATCCATATGAAAAGATTCGCAGAAGCATTCAGGAAATTTTTCCCTGAGTACGACTTTGCCTGAAATATCCATGACATCTACCTCGACAGACGTCAGCTTTTTCAGCTGAACGTGAATATCAAACCCTTCAGTAAAAGGATTTGGCGCCACGATGATATCCCCGGTCCGGGTCATGGTAACCTGGTTGCTGTCGGGTACATAACCGTTCGAACCTTGAATTCCGGGCCGGAGCAGGTCCAGGGCAGCCTGCATGCGCTGGTTCTGTCCCTTGGTAAACAGGTTCATACAGCGGTCATCTGTATAGTCCATGAAATTCACAAACATATTTCCATCCGGACCGTTGCCACAGCTTTTCTGGGGAAAATCAGGACATCCAAAGGTATAATTGTCCTGGTTGGGCGTATCGCTTACATAATCCGACCCGCTGCAGTCCCCGCCATCATCGCCCCAGATGTGATACAGATTGAACCAGTGTCCCACCTCATGGGTAGTGGTACGGCCCAGGTTATATTTCCCGGAAGGATCGTAGCTGTATTTGCCAAATGCCCTCGCAGCAATCACAACGCCATCTTCCCCTGGATTGGCTGTACCCGGCAGGGTGGCATAACCTAAAACGGTTCCTTCCAGGTTACAGACCCAGATATTCAGGTAACGATCCGGATCCCACTGATCTGAACCGCCCAGGGAATCAAATTTCATGCTGTTGCCGAACAGGAATGACCCGGAAGAAACATATTTCCTGATCACACCGCCGGTTACATTGCCCTGGGGGTCGCGATTGGCCAGCACAAACCGGATACCGGAATCCTCTCCAAGGTTTTTAAACGGTTCCGGTGTATCAGTCGTGTCGGCATTCAGGTGGGCGTAATCTTCGTTCAACACCCTGATCTGTGACTGAACAAGCGCATCACATATATTCTGATAGCCCAGATGCCATAAAATATGAATGACAACCGGAACTGTGCGTATAGGGGCTGAGGAGGCCCTGGAAGCCATGGTTTGAATCTGTTGCTGAAGAACAGATTCGTTTTTCTGCATCCTCAAAGGAATGGAGGGATCCTTTGCTTTCAGCATTTCCAGGTAGGGAACCGTTCCGCAACGATCCTCCTGCTGGGCAAGTGTTTGCAGGGGCAGATAAAGGCATAAAATAAAGAAACCGGAAATGCGCATATCCAGGATATTGAGTAGCAAAGGTAGGAAAAAGTTATTAACCCGGGAACAGGCCTGTTTTCCCCGGGTTTCAAAGCGGACCACAGGCCGGATTGGCCAAGTCCTGCCCGTGTCTGGCTTTTAAATAATTTATTTACATAATCATTACGATGACCTGTATTTTGCTGTTGAGAATGCTTCAATTATTTAATACTATTGTCCTATCATTTTGATAAACGCTTTCCCAACCTTACACACAATCCATTCCTATATGAATCTGCGCATACTACTGGTTGAAGATGAAAAGGCGCTTGCAGAAACGATCCGGCTGAACCTCGAACTGGAAAACTATACGGTTGTAACGGCTGGTGACGGAAGATCGGCAGTCAGAACATTTAAACAGGAACGATTTAACCTGATCATCCTGGACGTTATGCTTCCGGAAATGGACGGGTTTACCGTCTGTGAGATCATCCGCCTGGAGAATCCGGATATTCCTGTACTTTTCCTGACGGCCAAAAATTCATCGGAAGATAAAATCAGGGGATTGAAACTCGGTGCGGACGATTACCTGGTGAAACCTTTCAACCTGGAAGAACTATTATTGCGTGTTCAAATTCTCCTGAAAAGAAGCATACAATTACAGGATAAGGTCAAACAACTGGACAGTTTCTCCTTTGATGGCTTTACCCTAAATTTTGACCAGCGTGAAATCATCACCCCTAAAAAGCAATTGATCCCCATGACCAAAAAAGAGGCGCTCTTGCTGAAACTTTTAATTGAACGCAAAAACGAAGTGATTTCCCGTGAATATATCCTGGAAACGGTGTGGGGCTATGACATCTATCCGTCCACCCGAACCATAGATAATTTCATGGTTACCTTTCGCAAGCATTTTGAGAAGGATCCGGCCAACCCGAAACATTTTATATCGGTCAGGGCTGTTGGTTACAAATTTGTGATTTAGCTGTAAGATTTCAGGTTTTTTCCTCATTTGTTGATAATATGAACGGCTATATTGTCCGGTATTACATAAATTTTATAACTTGCATAAAAAAAATACAAGTCTGCTAATGAAAAAAATTCTTTACACAACCTTACTCGCTGCATTTGGTTGGTGCAGCACTCATGCCCAAACGATAACAAAAAGATCCTGCGGAACGATGGAACACCTAGAGATGCAGATGAAAACGGATCCGGGCCTGAAAGCAAGGATGAAGTCCATTGAAGATCAAACGCGGGAATGGATTGTCAATCATCCCCAGAACAAAACACAGGTTGTCATTACGATTCCGGTGGTCGTTCACGTTGTCTGGAACACTTCCGGGCAGAACATCTCGGATGCACAGGTATTATCACAAATTGAAGTGTTAAACGAAGATTTCGCCAGGCTGAATGCGGATGCCGTCAATACACCTGCATCATGGACAGGAATTGCAGCTAATACCCAGATTCAGTTTTGCATGGCTCAACGTGACCCCAACGGAAATGCCACTACGGGAATTGTAAGAAAACAAACCGCCACTACCTCTTTCAGCAGCAATGACAATATTAAAAGAACTGCAAACGGGGGCGATGACGCCTGGCCGGCCAGTCAATACCTGAATATCTGGAGCGGGAACCTGAGCGGAGGCCTCCTGGGATATGCCCAATTTCCGGGTGGTACTGCCTCTACAGATGGTGTTGTCATTCTGTACAATGCTTTTGGGAGGGTTGGCAATGTCGTTGCGCCCTTTCACAAAGGAAGAACGGCTACCCATGAGGTCGGCCACTGGCTTAACCTGTATCATATATGGGGTGATGACGGCACTTCCTGTTCCGGTTCTGACCAGGTTTCCGATACACCCAATCAAAGCAGTGAAAATTACAATTGTCCTTCCTATCCGCATACAGACAATTGTTCCCCTTCCAGTCCGGGTGTGATGTTTATGAATTACATGGATTATACGGATGATGCCTGCATGAACATTTTTACCAACGGGCAATCCACCCGGATGAATGCCGCATTAAACGGCACCCGTGTCAGTTTGCTGAGTTCTCTGGGTTGCGTGCCCCCAGGGGGAGGTTCCTGCAGCACACCATCCGGACTTAATGCTTCTGCCATTACCACTTCATCAGCCACCCTGAACTGGAATACCGTTTCCGGTGCAGGAAGCTATAACGTGAGGTACCGAATTGTCAATACAGCCACCTGGACGAATACCACCAGTGCTTCGAATTCCAAAGCCATCAGCGGCCTTAGTGGGGCATCCAATTATGAATTTCAGATCCAGGCGGTATGCGGAGGAAGCAGCAGCAGTTTTTCTGCTTCCGGTACCTTCACCACTTCGCCGGCGGGCTGTACTGATATTTATGAACCCAACAACACACTGGCAACAGCTGTTACGGCACCCAAGAATACCGATTTCACGGCTTTGATCAGCACTGGGACAGACAAGGACTTCTATAAATTCACTACCGGCACCTCCAACCCCAAGGTAAAAATTACCTTAACCAACCTACCTGCCGATTATGATCTGAAATTAACCAATAGCGGAGGCGGAACCGTTTATGGCACCTCACAGAATGGCGGCACTACGAGTGAAACGATCATTCTGAATACCACCGTTGCCAGGACCTATAAAATAAAAGTATATCCCTACACCAGTGCAGGTTACAGTCCGACACAATGTTATACCCTGCGTATCAGTACCAGCAGCAGCAATTTCAGGACCGAATCCGGCATGGAAGAAATCGCCTCCGAAACCGAACAACTTTTACTGGTGTATCCCAATCCTGCCAAAGATAATCTGACCATTCAGTTCAATTCATCCCTGGAAGGAAATTCAAACCTTCGTATTTATGACATGCTTGGCCGCAATGTTTTTAACCAGATTCACCGCCTGGAGAAAGGAATCAATAAATTCGATCTGAACCTGAGTGATCTGATTAAAGGGATTTATTTCCTGGAAGTGAATAATGGCGCCGAGAAGGAGATCAAAAAAGTGGTTATTGATAAATAACCCATCGCCTTTCCATCAAAGCCGCTGTTGAAAAACGGCGGCTTTTTTTTAATCAGGCTATTTTCCTTCAATGGCACCAATGAGTTCTTCGCTCATGGGTTTTATCAGGGAGCGGTAACGGTGTATCAGTTTTCCGTTTTCATCGAGTAAGAATTTCTCAAAATTCCATTTGATGGTTCCGGTAAAGTCGGGATTTTCCTGCTCTGTCAGCCATTGAAACAAAGGATGAATGTCTTTTCCCTTGACCGAAACTTTAGCAGCCATGGGAAAGGTCACCTGGTACCGGGTGCTGCAGAACTGTTTAATTTCGTCATTGGAACCCGGCTCCTGGCCTCCGAAATTATTCGCAGGAAAACCGATGACGACCAGTTTATCCTTATACTTCTCATAAAGTTCTTCCAGTCCTTTGTACTGGGGCGTAAAACCACATTCAGAGGCCGTATTCACGATCAGGATTTTTTTCCCTTTAAACTGAGCCAGGTTCAGCTCTTTGCCGTCAATGCTTTTTATTGCAAAATCGTAGACCGATCCGGATTGCAGGGCAAACAGTGCGGTCATGATCAAAATGATTTTCATATGGATGGTATTTTGAGTGCATTACCCCTCCTCCAGCAGCGGGGTGTTGTTGTCATTTTTTTTATTCGCTGCAAGCAGCGGGAAATTTATCCTGAGCGATTAAAGCTGAACCCGATGAATTACCTATTCCTCCTCCCCGCTAGGCTTCAGATTAAGCATGCTGCCGATGAGGTCCTTAAACTTAACTCCGGCCTCCAGCTGCTTTTTACTGATTTGCGAAAATGACGACAATCCGTGCAGTACGAATTCCATCAGGAACAGTTGTTTCGCTTGATCTGCTTTCGGATGGAGACTCTTCACCAATTCCTGCAATCCCGGTATTTCCACCAGGGTTTTCTCATACATCGCATGGCTCATCCCGTTCAGTAAATCGATTTCATTCCCGTCTGCAAACCAGTTGATCAGGCCGGCATACAGATTTTTCTGTTTTGATTTTTTTATCCGTTCAGGATCCGGGAACAGCGAAATAAATTCAGCCCGCAAGGCTTTTTCAATCAAGGCATAAGCAACGGCCGTAATACCTTCCAGTTCTCCTTCATAAACCAATTCCACCTTGCCGGTGATGGCGGGGATAATTCCATAGAGATCACTGATCCGGCAGTTTGTTTCAGTTTCCCTGTTCAACAACATTCTCCGTTCCGCCATGCTGAACAGATTTTCCATAGCGGATATGGTCAGGCGCGCAGATACCCCGCTTTTCTGATCCACCAGTTCACTTTTCCGGGCTTCAAATGCAACCTGTTCGACCAGCGTGGCCAGGACAGGATCCAGCCGGATATGTTGTTTCTGGATATCCGGAATCCGCGCCTCCTGCCGGGTGATGCCGGCAGCGGTTTCCAGTGAACGAGGATAATGGGTGAGTATCTGGCTTCCTATACGATCCTTAAGCGGGGTGACGATGGATCCCCTGTTCGTATAATCCTCGGGATTAGCAGTAAAAATAAACTGCATGTCGAGGGGAAGCCTTAACTTAAAGCCCCTGATTTGTATATCTCCTTCCTGCAATATATTAAACAAGGCAACCTGTATGCGTGCCTGCAGGTCAGGAAGTTCATTGATGACAAAGATGCAACGGTTGGCCCGGGGCACCATGCCGAAGTGAATCACACGTTCATCGGCATAAGTCAGTTTATGGGTGGCGGCTTTGATGGGATCGATGTCGCCAATCAGGTCGGAAACGGAAACATCGGGTGTGGCGAGTTTTTCGGCATACCGCTCATCCCGGTGCAGCCAGGTTACCGGGGTGTCGTCTCCAAGACCGGAAATCTGATCAAGGGCAAACCTTGAAAGTGGATGAAGGGGATCGTCATGCAGTTCCGATCCCGTCACCACCGGAATATATTCATCCAGTAACCGGGTCATCGACCGGGCAATCCTTGTTTTCGCCTGTCCCCTCAATCCCAGCAGCATGATATTATGACGGCTGAGAATGGCCGTTTGAAGTTGCGGGATAACCGTTTCTTCATAGCCCCTAATTCCATCAAACACAGGAATACCCTCCTGCAGCGCCCTGACCAGGTTCTGCCGCATTTCGTCCTTAATGGTTCTGCTTTTATAACCGGCAGCTTTTAATTTTCCAAGCGTATCTGTTTTCTGTATATCCATGTTTGTTCCGGTTTAATTCCAAAATCAATTTACCTGCTTTTTCCTGTTTCGAATGTAATCTTCAAAGATGTATTCCCCAAGCCCGTTCAGGGAACTGTAAAATGCCCGTCCTTTGTTGACCCGGGTAAATTCCCTGACAAACTGCTGCAAATACGGATCGCTGGCAATCATGAACGTGGTAATGGGGATATTCAGCCGCCGGCATTGAGCAGCCTGGTTCAGGCAACGGTTCACAATTTTCCGGTCGAGGCCGAAACTGTTTTTATAATATCGGTTCCCTTCTTTCATGCAGGATGGCTTACCGTCGGTAATCATGAAGATCTGCTTATTGGGCGTCTTCTTTCTTCTCAGGATGTCCATGGCCAACTCGATACCAGCGGAGGTATTGGTATGAAAGGGGCCTACCTGCAGGTAAGGCAGATCCTTCACCGAAACCGGCCAGGCATCATCACCGAAAACAATCAGGTCAAGGGTGTCTTTGGGATAGCGTAACCGGACCAGTTCGGCAAGTGCCATGGCTACCTTTTTGGCCGGGGTGATCCGGTCCTCTCCATACAGGATCATGGAATGGGAGATATCAATCATCAATACCGTGGCATTGCTTGTTTTAAATTCTCTTTCCTGAATTTCAAGATCATCCTCCGTCAGGTGAAAATCATCGATGCCGTGATTGATCTGGGCATTTCGGATGGAATGGGTCATGTTGATGCTTTCGGGCGAGTCGCCAAACAGGAATGGCCGTATATCCGGGCTGATTTCATCTCCCTGGCCGGCCTGAAAGGTTTTATGAAAACCCCTTCCGGACTTCTTCAACTTTCCGAAAATTTCCTCCAGGGATTTTTTCCGGATGGTTTGTTCGGAGCGTGCCGTGATCGTAATTTCTCCCTTTTCGTTTTCCCGAATATAACCCTGTTCCTTCAGTTCATCAATAAAATCCCCCATCCCGTAATCCTGGTTGGTAAAATGGTATTTACGATCCAGTTCATTCAGCCATGACAGCGCTTCGTCCACATCTCCGGCCGTATACGTCAGCAGTTCCGTAAACAAGGAAAGCAGTTTTTCAAAGGTGCTTCCCTCCTCCCCGGGTGTAAATTTCATAAAACGGTGACCAAGCAAAATGGAACGGGTGTTGAAGTTTAGAATGCAGGATTAACTTTCTCACCGGGATTACCGGCTCAGCGGATTTCCCGATTTTAACAAAGATAGGATGTTTTTGTTTGGCAAGGACGTTTGGGCATCATTTCCTGTTTGGTTTTACAGGGAAGGCCGTACCATTAACCGCTGACGATTTTCATCACGGTCCTCTTTAAAGTTCAAGGTTCAGCCTGAGGCAATCCTCCACAGACCTGACCGTTTTTGAACCGATTTGAGAGGTTATTATTTGTTGTTGTATTTCCTTTCATTTATAATTTTTCGTATGCGTCAACCCGGTAAATGACCTGGTCGCCCGGCTGAATGCGTTGTTCCATATAAGCCTTAAATCGATCTCCCTTTTTCAGACCGGGAAAGCGTGCTTTCATTTCAGGCATAGCCTGAGCGGTAGGTGAAAGGGAAATGGAGAAAAAGATACGAATGGTACCGGATTCAGGCAAAACGGGAATAACGCCTGAACCACAGTTTTCAACCTGCCTGATGGTAACGGTGGCATAACATTTCCATTTCCGGCAAAACGAATTGCCATCAGCCTCCTCCGCAGGAGTTTGAATAGCCTCTATTACGCCTGTGACCAGACAGGACTGGGAACCGGCCGTACCCGGGTAACCCATGTGCGTATGGTTACCTTCCCGGACCTGCTGAGACGGATGGCAGGCTGCCAGCATGCCGTAAACCAGCAAAATTATAATATACTTCATGTAACCAATTGAATAAATTCAAGTATGAAATTAAGTTATATTCTCCGGATGCAAACAAGATAGAAAAATGTTTCCTTTGTTCATACTTTAACCCCGTTATTAAAGTGAATATGCCTGCAAGCCTGACCTTGTTTGAAAAATGGTCTGCACCAAGATTTTTTCTCCGATTTACCATACTGGCCCTGGTCGTCAGGCTAATCATACTGGGGTTCTTTGTCTATGAGTCGAACCGGATTTTCCCGGAACGGATGATCAGCGGTTTCATTTTTAAAATGAATGACTACGATTATTTTTTAGGGACAGTTGATAATTACTTTAAGAACGGCACCATGACCTACTATGACCAGGTAAAGCCTTTTGCAGGCCGCATGCCCGGTTACGGAATTCCATATATGCTGTTTCGGTTTGTATTCCCACAAACGGTTTCCCTGGTTTTATTAATCGGTCTTCAGATACTCCTCGGCGCAGCCGCCACTTATGCCTTCGCACTTCTCGGCCTGGCCATCACCAGAAATGAATGGTTATTTAAAGTTGTTTTCTGGCTATATGCCTGTTTTGCGCCTGTGATTATCTTTGATATTTTCACCTTATCGGAAAGTTTTTCCATTTCCGCCATGATCTTTTTTCATTATTTTCTGCTTCGTCACCTGCAGACTCATACAAACAGCAACCTGTTTTGGTCCGGATTCTTCCTGGCCTGGGCTATATTTCTGCGTCCTTTCCTGGGTATCTTCCTGCCCATTTCCATGCTGCTTATCCTGACCTGGTTTTCGAAACGCGATAATTTTACCGGGTTAACCATCCGGCTGATTCTCTTCGTGTTGCCATTCGCCGTTTTTGAGTCCGCCTGGATTACGCGCAACTACAGCATGCTGGGCAGATTCATTCCTCTGGAGACATCCCTTTCCGAATCATATGGCGAAGACGGAGCTTACCGGACATCAGCTATCGGCATAAGAACCCTGATCAATACCTGGGG
>CAYWHE010000034.1:0-25554 GCA_964458125.1 uncultured Flavobacteriaceae bacterium
GGTTCAGATGCGAATATTTCATAACGAGGAAAGCATCTGAAACGATACCCAATGGGGCAGTATCCACGATGATGTAATCATAAAGAGCCGACAGTTGGCTAAAGAACACTTCCATTTCGGGTTTGGAAATCAATTCGGCCGGATTGGGGGGAATGGGACCGGCCGGTTTAAGATCCAGGTTCGGTACAATGGTCTTTTTGATCACCTGCTCCAGCCCGGCCTGGCCAATCAGGTAAGAACTCACACCGACATCGTTGGTAATTCCCAGGTCCTGGAATAATTTCGGTTTCCGCAAATCCAGACCAACCACCACCACCTTATGATTCTGCATGGCAAAAATCGATGCGAGGTTCAGGCTGACAAAGGATTTTCCTTCCCCGCTGACCGAAGACGTGATCAGGATAATTTTTTTATTTTCATGGATACCGAAAAACCGCAGGTTGGTCCGAATGGAACGAAATGCCTCGGCCATGCTTGATTTTGGCTTGTGATTCACCACCAGGTTATCTGCCTTCTGGAGATGACCGATCACTCCGATGATGGGTATGGTGGTCAGTTTGGATAATTCCTCCCGGTTGCCCACGCTCGTTTTCAGGAAACTTTGCAGGATGATCAGGCTGGTCGGCAGAAAAAATCCCATGAACAAGGCGATAATCATGATCAGCTTTTTATTCGGGGCAATGGGGTTCTCCTCGAGAGAAGCTTCGTCCAGGATTTTATTATCGGATACGGCAGTTGCTTTTGCAATACCCGTTTCAGCCTTTTTCTGCAACAGGTAGATATAAATATTCTGGTTTACATCAAAGGTTCGCTTGATGGAAAGCAGTTCCCGCTCTTTCTGGGGCACCTTTTTAATATTAGCCTCATATCCTGCAATCTGGTCACGCAGGGATTTATTGGTGATTTTTATCGTATTCCGGATGGAACTGATATTTTCCAGCAGGGATTTTTTGATTTCCAGTATCTGGGCATCGATGATCCTGACATTGGGTGACGTATTCTTCATGCCATAGGAAAGGGACCTGCGTTTGCCTTGCAGTTCCTGGTAGGTTTGGATCAATTGCACCAGCAGGGGGTCGGGCAAACCCAGGCTGGAAGGTGCCAATTGGGCAACGTCGTTATTATTGCGGATATATTGGTCAATGTAATCGAGTGACTTCAAATCGATTTCAGACTTGACGCGCTCCACATCCATACTGTTCATTTTTTCCAGGTACACCTTGGCCTCCTCGCTCAGATCAACGGTGCTGTTTTGTTCTTTATACCGCTGCAGTTCCAGTTCAATGCGGCTCAGTTCACTGCTGGTGGTATCGAGTTGCTGATCAACGAATTTAAGCGTCAGAGAAGCCACTGCCGCCTTATCCTGGACATTCAGGTCCAGGTAAACCTTCTGAATGGTATTTAAAATGTCAATGGCCCGTTGCGAAATATTATCCCGGTAGGTCAGCGTGGCAATATTGGCATCCTTATCCAGCGGATCGATTTTAAGCTGATCCAGCATATCCGAGACCTGGGCTACCTTTGAATTGATGACAAACTCGAAACTGCCTTCTGTCTTTTGCCCCAGGCTGTCCATCAGGTGAATCATGCTGTCAACCAGGTTCAGCCGGAGGTGGAAAAAGGGTGTGACCAGTTCTTCTCCAAAGGTCATCTCCTTTTGTAAAGAAAAATCAGAAACACCCTTCCAGTCACAGTCGACGGACAGGCTGTATTTATTTTTGTCCTTAATGGTTACCTCAAACGGAATATCCAAAAAGGCCGTATGCACCTGACTGTAATGAACACGGAATGGTGTATTGTTGTATAGTGGCTGGGCCGGATACATGGATGTTGCCGTATAAGAAACCTGCAGGTTCAGGGCCTGAATGGTCCTTTCGAGAACCGTATTGGAACCCAGGATGCCGATTTCGGTTGCCAGCGTGTTCTGGGAGCCGAGCAGGTCCCCGCTCAGGATATCTTCAATGTTCTTGGAAGTGGATTTGGGATCCTGCACCAATATACTCGAATGAACCTGGTAAACAGGCAGGGAAAAACGAATGTAAAGGAAGCCCAGGGTAAGGCAGCCGATAACGGCTACGACATAATAATGCCATTTGGCACGTAAGGCCTTGGTAATAACTGCCAGGTCTATTTCCTCATCCTGTAATTTTTTCCTGGTCACCGTGTTTCCCATAATCAGAACTTTAAAATTAAGGTGAGTATAAGAACCGTGGAGGAAACAAGGGAAGCCAGGACAGCAACCGCGGGGTTGATGTTGGCCAGCGCCTTGCGTTTAATGGCTTTGGCATAAATGACATCATCCGGATAGATGAACATTTTTTCGGCTGTGAACGCATCGGTAGACGTCAGGTTCACGGGTATTTCCCGGTACCCGGGACCGTCTTTGCGGTAAATTTTAATCAGGGTGCGATCAGCAAAAATGGTCAGGTCCCCGGCCAAACCCAACCCTTCTGTAAAGGTGAGTTTTTCATTGGGAATGTAATAAAGTCCCGGCTTAGAAAACTCACCAAGAAAGGTCACCTTGAAACTCAACTTTTTAAGGACTATGATGGGATTGTCCAGGAAAATCCTGAATCTGCCCGCCAGGGTATCGCGGGCCGCAGACAGCGAAAGGCCGGCCACATGGACGGAACCCACGAGCGGCAGTTCCATATTGCCGTATTTATCCACCACCAGGCTCTTTTCATAAGCCGAGCGGTTATCAATAACCTGTTTGTCAATGGTGGTTTCCAGCCCGGGCAGGCCTTCAGGATTATCGATGTAAATCTGGAAGGTGAGCAGATCATTATTGCTGATGATCAGCTCAAAATCCTTAAACCCTGAAGAATCTATCTTAGGAATAGAACCCTGAAAATAAACCAGTTTTCGCTGAGGAGTACAGGACGCAATTACCAACAGAAGCAGCAGGGTCTTACATGCACCCTGAAATTTTTTAATCATGCAAAAAATTTGAGTCTTATACTTTTTTCAATGCTGTTTGGTTCCATTTCGGTCGAAAATAGTTCAGCCCTTTAAAACGGACCTGGAAATGACAATTTTCTGAACCTCCGAGGTGCCTTCATAAATCTGGGTAATTTTGGCGTCACGCATCAGTCTTTCGACATGGAATTCCTTTACATAGCCGTAACCGCCATGGATCTGAACAGCTTCAACAGTGGTTTCCATGGCTACCCGGGATGAAAAAAGTTTGGCCATGGAACTGGCCAGGTCGTAATTTTCATGCTGGTCCTTCAGCCAGGCCGCCTTAAGGCATAAGAGCCGGGCCGCTTCAATTTCCGTTGCCATATCGGCCAGTTTAAACTGAATGGCCTGGTGGTGACTGATTTCCTTTCCAAAGGCTTTTCGCTGTTTGGAATAATTCAGCGCCAGTTCATAAGCTCCGGAAGCAATTCCCAGGGCCTGGGCGGCAATGCCGATACGTCCTCCGGTGAGGGTTTTCATGGCGAATTTGAACCCGAAACCATCGTCCCCGATACGGTTTTCTTTGGGAACCTTCACATCGGTAAACATAAGGGAATGGGTATCCGATCCCCGAATGCCCAATTTATTTTCCTTGGGACCTACGGTAAATCCGGACAAACCCTTTTCAACGATGAGTGCGTTTATCCCCTTATGTCCCTTCGATACATCAGTCTGGGCCATGACGAGATAAACCGATGCCGAACTTCCGTTCGTAATCCAGTTTTTGGTCCCGTTCAGCAGGTAATGGTCACCCTTGTCAATGGCAGTCGTATGCTGGGATGTAGCATCGGATCCGGCCTCCGGTTCCGAAAGACAAAAGGCCCCTATTATCTCCCCTTTGGCCAGGGGGACGAGATACTTTTGTTTCTGGGCTTCTGTACCATAATTTTCGAGACCCCAGCAAACCAACGAGTTGTTTACGCTCATGACCACGGAAACGGAAGCATCCACCTTGGAAATTTCCTCCATGGCCAGCACATACGAAATGGTGTCCATCCCGCTGCCACCGTATTTCGGATCTACCATCATACCCAGAAAACCCAGCTCTCCGAGTTTTTTTATCTGTTCCCCGGGAAATTTCTGAAGCTCGTCCCTTTCAATAACACCCGGTAAAAGCTCCTGTTGTGCAAAATCTCTTGCGGCTTTTTGAATCATCAGGTGTTCTTCACTCAAGGCTATGTTCATGGGAATGGGTACTTTTTTGGGAAGGCCAAAAATATATTTTTTGGGGCAATTAACCATGTTTTCCTTAAAATAATTATCCTTGCTGCCTGCATTTACAGGCATTTTATGGCAAAGGGGCTTACGGTCATTGGTATAATGTCGGGTACTTCCCTGGATGGGGTGGACCTGGCCTGCGTGAATTTTATCAAAACTAAGGGGCGCTGGTCCTATACCGTTGAGGCAGCTGAAACCAAGCCTTACAACCGGGCCTGGAAAACAAGACTTCAGCAGCTGATGCACGGATCCGCCAAGGATTATGCTTCCGCCCATGCTGCATTCGGTCACCACCTGGCCTCCCTGGCGAATGCTTTCATAAAAAAATACCGGCTGCATCCCGACCTGATTGCCTCCCATGGACATACCATCTTCCATCAGCCACAGGCCGGCTTTACCGGCCAGATTGGCGATGGATCTGCACTGGCTGCAGGAACCGGCATTATCACCAGTTGTGATTTTCGGTCCACCGATCTGGCCAAAGGAGGACAGGGTGCGCCACTGGTACCTGTCGGCGACCGCCTGTTGTTCGGGAATTATGATTTTTGCCTGAACATGGGAGGCATAGCCAATATTTCCTTTGAATCCGGCAGGAAACGACTTGCTTTTGATATTTGCCCGGTCAATATGGCATTAAATGAACTGGCAGGTCTCGAAGGACAGGCGTATGATAAAGACGGCCGGCTTGCGTCGTCCGGCCGATCACAACCAGATCTTCTGGAACAGCTGAACGGGCTGCCTTATTATCAACTGGATCCCCCGAAATCACTGGGTGCAGAATGGTATGAAAATAATTTCAGGCGGTTGCTTGGTGCATACCGGTTTTCAACTGCCGATAAACTGGCAACGGTATGCGATCATATCGTGCGGCAGGTACAGAACGTACTGGTTAACTGGAAGAGCAGTCATCATAAAACCATGTTGATTACCGGTGGAGGAGCACATAACCGCTTCCTGGTGGATCGGATGAATAAAACCCTGCCGGTTAAGCTCGTTTTACCTTCAAGGGAAATTATAGATTTTAAGGAGGCCATTGTATTTGCTTTTCTTGGCGCCCTGCGCTGGCAAAAAGAAACAAACACCTTGCGTTCAGTGACCGGGGCGGATTCAAACAGTTGCTCAGGAGCGTTGTATCTCCCATGATTTTCCGGAAAAGAAATTCGAAATCCCTGGCTGAAATCAACCGTGTTGAATAACCGTGACCCGCTGCATCAGGATGCCGGGAATTCAACCGAAACGGTTAAAAATCTTCATCCTCTTCATCGGCCTGATCGGGAAAATCATCAAAGCCTTTGAAACTGTCATCCATCACCTGGTCATCCAGGTCTTCAAAATCATCTGCCGATTGATTTTTCCAGCTGTTTTTGTCCCTTTCTTTGGCCGGAACCATTTTAGCGGGTTTTCTCAATTCATCAGCAGCCGGTTTTTTTGTTTTGGTCTTGCTCTTTTTGGTTGATTTCATTTTATTAAATCAAATTGCATCCAGGAAATTTAGCAGCAGTTTACCGGATTCATTCCCCTCACAAAATTAATAAACTTTTATTTTTCGCGGGAAAAAAAGGGGCCGGATTTCTGAATTCATGACGAACAGATTGTAGCAGGCAGTGAAGTTGATGGCGCTGACCAAAATACAAAGAAACACAAAATACGGGATTAAAATTAGTCCAGGAACTAAATGTAAATTTGCCGCGGTAAAATAATTCCCCACATGTCTTTGTTGATATTGTCCGATCCTTTTTTCCGGCAGGAGGTCCTTGGAAACACCCTGGAAAACTATGTCTGGTTTACCTGCATCCTGCTGACCGGATTCATTTTTAAACGGTTTATTTCCAAATTGCTGAGCAGGCAGCTTTACCGTATCTGTAAGAAATACAGCACGGGTGTCGGACCGGAAAAGTTTCTTGATCTGCTGGTAGCCCCATTTAATCTCCTGGTGATGCTGCTGATCGCCTACCTGGCCTTCGACCGGTTGATTATCCCGCCATTCTGGAACCTGGCCCCATCGTCTGAGTTTGGAATCCGGATGATCCTGACAAAGCTGTACCTGGTGCTGCTCGTTGCCTCCGTCACCTGGATCCTGTTGCGGCTGACCGACTATTTTGGCCTGGTCCTTTTTCAACGGGCATCCCTGACCGAATCAAAAAGCGATGACCAGCTGGTGCCCTTCATCAAGGAGGCAATAAAAATCATCATTGTCCTGTTCGGTTTCCTGTTTATGCTGGGCAGTGTTTTCCAGGTGAATGTGGCTTCCCTTGTTGCAGGGCTTGGAATAGGCGGACTGGCCGTTGCACTTGCCGCCAAGGAATCGCTGGAAAACCTGCTAGGATCCTTTACCATCTTTCTTGACAAACCATTTACCATTGGCGACCTGGTCAAAATTGATTCGGTGCAGGGACATGTGGAAAAAATCGGATTCCGGAGCACCCGCATTCGCACCCAGGAGAAAACGTTTGTAACCGTTCCGAATAAAAAAATGGTGGAAGGAGCTCTTGAAAACCTGACATTGCGGGCCTCCTTCCGTGCACATTTCTCTCTTGGATTAGCTCATGAAAATCATCCGGATCATATCCGTCAGCTGACGCATGATATTCTTTCGCATTTACAAAAAGACCACCTGGTTCTGGAAAACATTGTTGTCAGGCTGAAAGAAATTAACAGCAGTTCACTCGATTTGTTTATTCAGTACTTTGTCAACACCAGCGAATGGGAGGAATACGTGCTCGTCAGGGAGCGGATTAATTACCGAATCCTGGAACTGGTTAAAAAAAACAACTGCAGTTTGGCCTGCCCGGTTAACCGCATATGGCTGGAAAATCAATCCAAAACGAATCCTGCCAACCTCACATGAATCTATCCGGCATACCGCCCGAGTTTGTTTTTTTTGGTCTCACCCTGGCCGGTATTGCCCTTTTTCACAAACAAAGTTTCCCGGTTGCCCTGACCGGTTTTCTGCTCGTTTCAGCCTATAAACTTTTTTTTTCTTCCTATAATTTCGAAGAACATATACTGGGCACTCCCCAGGAAGAAGGAGAATGGAAAATACTTGTAAACCTTTTTGGGTTGCTGACCGGATTTGCCCTACTGGCCAGACATTTCGAAGATTCCAGGCTGCCGCGTTACATGCCTGCACTTTTACCGGATGACTGGAAAGGCGGCTTTGTACTGCTGTTACTGATTGCCGTCATGTCTTCTTTCCTGGATAATATCGCAGCTGCCCTGATCGGTGTTTCGGTGGCACGGGTGGTGTTCAGGGAAAAACTGCATCTGGGGTACCTGGCGGCTATCGTGGCGGCAAGCAATGCCGGCGGGGCAGGCAGCGTGCTTGGCGATACTACTACCACGATGTTGTGGATAGCCGGTGTGCCTGCATTTCATGTACTGGACGCCTATATAGCCTCAGGCACAGCTCTTCTGTTTTTCAGTTTTTTTACAGCCCGGCAACAACAAAATTATCACCCTATTCTTAAACATGAACGGAAAGGCGACCCTGTTGATTTCAGGCGGCTGACGCTGGTTTTGCTTATTTTAGGCGGAGCCATCATCACAAATATTGCCTGGAATTTTCCAGCTGCCGGGGTTTGGCTGGTATTGATTACCGGAAGTTTTTTTATTCCTACCGATTGGAAGGAACTGCTACCAGCCTCCAAAAGCAGTTTATTTTTACTCTGCCTGGTCATGATGGCATCCATGATGCCAGTGGAATCTTTACCTGCTCCCACCTGGTTCAGCACCCTCCTGCTTGGATTTGTTTCGGCCTTTTTCGACAACATCCCCCTGACCAAACTGGCCATCGACCAGGGTGGATACGACTGGGGTTTGCTGGCCTATGCCGTTGGTTACGGCGGATCCATGCTGTGGTTCGGTTCATCGGCAGGAGTTGCAGTTGCCGGAAAATTTGAACAAGCCAAATCAACCGGAGAATGGATTAAAAAAGGCTGGCCTGTCATCGTAGCCTATCTCCTTGGATTTGCAGCACTGATGATGACACTGGGCTGGCATCCTGTACCACTGGGATGATTTCGGCGTCCTAAACACCAGGGTAAGGTTGTATTTTTTTTCATTCACCACATTCGGCGGTGATTTCACTACCGGAGATGAATAGCCATCTCAAACCGGTCTTTCATCCGCCACCTGCAGTTCCAGGTCCACCTGGTTGATCAGCAATTGCTCAAGGGTTTCCCGTTTCCGGATCAGACGGGCCTGGCCATGATCAATCAGCACTTCTGCCGGACGTAGACGTGCATTGTAATTATTGCTCATGGAATAGCCATAGGCGCCGGCGTTCAGGATGGCCAGTACATCACCTTCCCGTACCTCATTTAATTTACGATCCCATCCAAAGGTGTCGGTTTCACAAATATAACCCACTACGGTATAGATCCTGGGCGTTCCGGAAGGATTTGAAATATTGACGATATGATGATAAGCATCGTAAAACATGGGCCGGATCAGGTGGTTCTGTCCGGAGTCGACACCGGCAAAAACCGTTGCCGTGGTTTGTTTGATCACATTGACCCGGACCAGCAATAAACCGCTCTCGCTGACAATGAACTTGCCCGGTTCAAACCAGAGTTCCAGGTTACGGCCATATTCCCTGCAAAAAGCCTGGAAACGTTCGGTGATCACCTGGCCCAATTCTTCAATATCGGTGGTTACATCGCCTTCCTTATAGGAAACCTTGAACCCGCTTCCAAAATCAATAAAAGCCAGGTCCTTAAAATGTTCTGCGGCTTCAAAAAGTAATTCCGCACCCCGGATAAAAACTCCCGGATCCAGGATATCCGATCCGGTATGCATATGCAAACCGGTGATATGCAGGTTTTCTTTTTCCACGATCCTCAGAACATGCCGGAGCTGGTAGATGGAAATTCCAAATTTGGAATCGATATGGCCTGTCTGAATATGCACATTGCCACCCGCCACGATATGCGGATTCAGGCGGATGCAGCAGGGCACGCTGTGTCCGTACTGGTGACCAAACTGCTCCAGGATGGAAATGTTGTCGATGTTGATCATGACCCCGGCCTCCACGGCTTCCCGGATCTCATCAAAGGAAACACAATTTGGTGTAAATAAAATATCCTCCGGCCTGAACCCGGCCAGGAGACCCAGCTTGACCTCTTCAATGGAAACAGCATCCAGACCCGAACCTTCCTTCCGCAACATTTTCAGAACATTGATATTGTTCAGGGCCTTACAGGCATATTTGATTTTAACGGTCAGGCCGCCAAAGGCATTTTTTAACCGGTAATACTGGAAAATTATTTTTTCCGCATCGTAAACATAGAGCGGAGTTCCAAACTCCGAAGCCAGGTCAGTCAACTTGACGGAACCGATGTAATAATTGTTATCCTTTAACTTCATGATCGGGTTTACATAGGCCGCAAAAATACGGGCATTTTCAATTACCGGGATCAATTTTTTTTGCATTTTGCAAAGAGATCCCAGATAACGATTCCTGCACAAACGGCAATGTTGAGTGAATGCTTGCTACCGAATTGAGGTATTTCGATGGCGGCATCGCAGTGCTGAAGCAGCGAGGCCTCCACACCGTTCACCTCATGCCCGAAAATCAAAACCGTTTTGGTTTGGGGAACTGGACTGAAGTCTGATAAGGAAATGCTCGAGTCTGTTTGCTCCACGGCAACGATCTGACACCCGGAACGTTTCAGGTTCAGGATGGCCACTTCAGCCCGAGCCGTGTATTCCCAGTGTACGGTTTCCGTGGCTCCCAGTGCGGTTTTCAGGATGTCCTTATGCGGCGGAACGGCGGTGATACCGCACAATATAATTTTCTCCACCAGGAAAGCATCTGCTGTCCGGAAAACAGATCCCACGTTGAGCGCACTCCTGATGTTATCGAGCACAACGATCAGCGGGGCCTTCACGGCGCCACGGAAGTCATCTGCCGGAAGCCTGTTCAGGGCCGAAGGTTGAAGTTTTTGCATAAATGTTTTTCAACAGGTGGCGGGTTGGCCTGTTGATTCAGGTAAAAATAAGTTTCTTTGCAAAGGAAAAGAAACAGCCTTGAAAACCAAAACGCCAGCCGCCCCTTCCGAAACTCCCCTGATGAAACAGTATCATTCCATCAAGGCCAAATACCCGGATGCCTTATTATTATTCAGGGTGGGTGATTTTTATGAAACGTTTAATGAGGATGCCGTTAAAACAGCAGCCATCCTCGGCATCGTTTTAACCAAGCGTGCCAATGGAGCTGCAGCGACCATGGACCTGGCCGGTTTTCCCTATCATGCCCTGGATACCTATCTTCCCAAACTGGTGCGTGCCGGCCAACGGGTGGCCATCTGCGACCAGCTGGAAGATCCGAAAACCACCAAGACCATTGTCAAAAGAGGAGTCACGGAACTGGTTACACCCGGAGTCACGTTCAGCGATAAAATCCTGGATCATACGGTCAATAATTTTTTATGCGCCCTCCATCAGTCCGGAACACATTTCGGGATTGCTTTTGCAGATGTGAGTACGGGAGAATTTTTATGCGCTGAAGGAGATAAAAATTACATCGACAAACTTCTGCAGGGATTTAATCCCAGCGAAGTGCTGTATGCCAGGCCCCGGAAAAAAGAAATTGAAAATCATTTCGGTAACCAGTATTACCACTATCCGGTGGAGGACTGGGTGTTTCAAAACGATTATGCACGTGAAACCCTGCTCCGGCATTTTCAAACCACTTCGCTAAAAGGATTTGGCATTGAAGATTTGTCGCTGGCCTCCATTGCCGCAGGAGCCATTCTGCATTATCTTACCCAGACTAAACTGGAAAGTCTGAAGCACATCAGCGCAGTTTCCCGCATCGATGAAAACAGGTATGTATGGCTGGATAAATTCACCATCCGCAACCTGGAGCTGATCAGTTCCCCCCATGAAAAGGCCCGTACGCTTATCGAGGTGCTGGATAAAACGCTTTCCCCCATGGGTGCCCGGATGCTGCGCAGGTGGATACAGTTGCCCCTGAAAGACCTGAAACCCGTGGAAGAGCGACTGGAAGCCGTACATTACTTTATTTCCCAGCCGGGCTTCGCCGGCCATGTTGCGCAATACCTGCGGCAGGCAGGCGACCTCGAACGCATTCTGTCCAAGATTGCAGTCAAACGCATCGCACCCCGGGAAATCATCCAGCTGAAAAGGGCGCTGCAGACCATTGCACCGCTGAAGGAGAGTTGTCATGGCACGGGTAATGAAGTGCTCATGCGCCTGGCCGAACAACTTAATCCCTGCCAGCTGATGCTCCAGAAGATTTCAGCCACCCTTCTGCCCGACCCTCCCGCCCTGATCAACAAAGGCGGTGTTATTGCCAACGGGGTTTCGGATGAACTCGATGACCTGCGCATCATTGCCCATTCCGGGAAAGATTACCTCCTGCAGCTTCAGCAAAAAGAATGTGAACGGACAGGGATTTCCTCCTTAAAAATTTCATTCAACAATGTTTTCGGCTATTACCTGGAAGTTACCAATGCCAATAAGCACAAGGTTCCTCCGGAATGGACACGTAAACAAACCATTGCCAACGGCGAACGCTACATCACTTCCGAACTGAAAGAATACGAAGAAAAAATTCTGGGTGCCGAAGAAAAAATTCTGGCCCTGGAACAGCAATTGTATAATGACCTGGTGATCGCACTGGAAACCTATATTCAACCCATGCAGCTGAATGCCAACTGCATTGCTCGCCTGGATTGCCTGTTGTCGTTTGCGCAAACGGCCATCGAAAACAATTATGTGCGGCCGCATCTGAATGAATCGCTGGTACTCGAAATTAAGGAGGGGCGACACCCTGTCCTTGAAAAACAAATGCCGGCAGGGGAAGATTATATTGCCAACGACATCTACCTCGACAATCAAAGCCAGCAGATCATTATTATCACAGGCCCCAATATGTCCGGTAAAAGCGCTCTGCTGCGTCAAACGGCATTAATTGTACTGATGGCCCAGACGGGCAGTTTTGTTCCGGCCAAATCAGCGGAAATCGGGTTAATTGATAAAATCTTTACGCGGGTCGGGGCTTCCGACAATATTTCAAGCGGAGAATCCACCTTCATGGTTGAGATGAATGAAACAGCCAGCATCCTGAATAATATTTCAGAGCGGAGCCTTATTTTACTGGATGAAATCGGAAGAGGAACCAGTACCTATGACGGCATTTCCATTGCCTGGGCCATTGCTGAATTTCTGCATGAACATCCCCAATGCAGGCCAAAAACCCTTTTTGCCACCCATTATCATGAACTGAACGAAATGGCCGCCAGCATGCCCCGGATCCGCAATTACAATGTATCCATCAAGGAACTGGATGGGCGGATCCTGTTTATGCGTAAACTGGTACCCGGAGGAAGCGAACACAGCTTTGGAATCCATGTGGCCAAGCTGGCCGGCATGCCGGCCGCCGTTATACAAAAAGCCCGGAAAATGCTGGAAACACTGGAAGAATCCCACAGCAGCTCCTCCCTGAAACATACCGCCGCCAGGCATGCTTCCAAAGAAGCCTTCCAGCTCAGTTTTTTCAAACTTGACGATCCCCTTCTGGAACAGATCCGGGATCAGATTCTGCATACCGACATCAATTCCCTGACCCCGGTAGAAGCGCTGATGAAGCTGAATGAAATTAAAAAAATGATCCGGTAAGCCATTCCATTTCATGAATTACCGAAGGAGACTGTAATCGGGAGGATTCCTGAAAAAATCAATACCTTTGCAGTTAACCATGGCACGAATCCTGGCCATTGATTATGGCACCAAACGAACCGGTTTGGCTGTTACCGACCCCGGGCAGTTAATTGCTACAGGTTTGGCCTCCGTACCAACCAGTCAGCTGGAAAGCTATCTCGAACAATATTTTCAAAAAGAAGCGGTGGAGTTAATCGTAATCGGCGAACCGAAACAGATGAACAATACCGCATCTGAATCCCAAAAAAATATTACCGTTTTCACCGAGCGGCTTAAAAAACAACATGCCGAAATTCCTGTTGTGCAGTATGATGAACGGTTTACCTCCCGCATGGCCTTTCAAACCATGATAGACAACGGCTTGAAAAAAAAGGACAGGCGGAATAAATCGCTGGTGGATGTGATCAGCGCAACCATTATTTTACAGGGATTCCTGGAAAATCGCCTTCGCCGGAAAGAAAACATTTAACTATCCAACAGCATTTTACCAGTATGATTTTACCCATCGTTGCTTACGGTGATACCGTTCTTAGAAAGAAAGCGCAGCCTGTCAAAAAGGGCCATCCCGGTCTGGAGGAATTGATCAGCGATATGTTTGATACCATGTATGCGGCCTCCGGAGTGGGGCTGGCTGCACCCCAGGTTGGCAAGTCCATCCGGCTGTTCGTCACGGATGCAAAGCCCTTTGAGGAGGATGAGCCGGAACTCAGCACATTCAAAAAGGTATTCATCAACCCGCTGATTTTGGATGAGGAAGGCGATCCATGGACCTTTAACGAAGGCTGCCTGAGCATACCCGGAATCCGGGAGGATGTCAACCGCTGCGCTTTTGTCCACCTGCAGTACATGGACGAAAACTTCAACCAGCAGCAGGAAGTTTTTAAAGGTCTTGCGGCCCGGATCATCCAGCATGAATACGATCATATCGAGGGTATCCTGTTTACGGATAAATTATCACCCCTGAAAAAACAACTGATTAAGGGAAAGTTGCACGACATCAGCATTGGTAAAGTAGACGTGGATTATAAGATGAGATTTCCGGTGAAACGCTGAACCGTATGCTGGTTTACCTGCTTGGATTTATGGGCAGCGGCAAAAGCACCCTCGGTGCAAAAGTTGCCCGCCGAATCGGCTATTCTTTTCATGACCTGGATACAATCATTGAAGAAAAACAAGGCAAGAGCATCAGCAGGCTGTTTGAGGAAGCGGAGGAGAGTGGTTTCCGGGCCATTGAAAAAGAGGCCCTCCATGATACGTTCCTGCTGAAAAATACCATTATTGCCTGCGGTGGAGGAACACCCTGCTTTTTTGACAATATGGAAAAAATGAACCATAACGGGTTGACCGTTTACCTGCGTTTATCTCCCGGAAGCCTGTTTCACCGGCTGGCCCCTCAAAAATTGCAGCGTCCCCTCATTGCTTCCATGCCCGATCTTCCCCTGATGGAATACATCATCCGGGAGTCGGAAAGCCGGGAAGTTTTTTATAGTCAGGCCGGGTTGATCATGAAAGGAGAAAATCTGAAACCGGAGGAGTTGGCCATGGAAATCCAGCGCCTGACAGGCCGAGAACCGTCTAACTGAGAAAAACTGATTCCTTTCCTGGCGTTAAATCAACCGTGATGTGTTCCTGCAGGGTGGTGGATAAGGTCAGTCCGACAAAATCTGCAAGGATGGGATACCGTTTATGATCACGGTCCACCAGCAACACGGTTCTTATTTTCCTGATATCGGCATCCAGAAATGCCTTTAAGCTATAGATCAGGGTCTTGCCAGAGTTCAGCACATCGTCAACCAGTATAACCACCTTGCCTTTCAGGTCTCCTGGTTTCATATTGATAATGGCCTGCTGCTCCTGTTTCGATTTATCGATCCGGATTTCAATGAGTGTGGTTTTGATGCTGCAGATGCTGTTCATGTTTTTTTCAAGCCTTTTGGCCAGCACAAAACCGCTATTGAGTATACCGGCAATAATAATTTCCCGCTCTTCAAAATTATCCTCGAAGATTTCGTAGGCTATGCGCTGTATCTTCTGCGCAATCTGATGGCCATTCAGAATCAGTGTCGGGTTCTCATCCATGGTGCTGCAGGAAAGGACTGACCGCCATTAAAAGGTATTCCGGACCCGGCCGCCTTTTACAAAATATTTTTTATAGTAGGGCTCATCCAGGTCACTGACGATCACTCCATTCCGGGTACTGGCATGGGCAAATTTATTGGAACCGAGGTAAATGCCCACATGGGAAATCCTTCGTTTGTGGATTTTAAAAAACACCAGGTCCCCTTCCTTCAGCTCTTCCCTCCTGATCGGTTTGGATTGTGTAAACATCTCCGATGAACTGCCGTTCAGGGGATGCTGGAAAACCTTATTGTATAACATGGATACAAAGCCGGAACAGTCTATACCATTCATAGACTTTCCGGAATAGGTGTATGGCGTACCCAGCCAGTCCGAAACAGTTTCGTATAAATCCCTGAAAAAGATGGTATGGACTTCAAATCCCAGTACCTGGGAAAAATATCCTTTGGTATTTTCTTCGATAATGTCGCTTTCAGGCTGCCTGGCCCCGGCTGCCTCCTGGGCATGGCCTCGCTGCAGACCACCGTTAAGCAGCAACATGATAATATAAATACGGAATATGGTCCTCATCGTGCCTGCGAAAATATAAAACTTTTCAGAAATGCCAAGAATGACTTTAACGGTTCTTTTACCTTGAAATCACCCCGTTGGTTACCGGGAACTTTACGACAGCCTAAAAAAACGAAAAACAAAGGTATTTGATGGTCATCCCCTTTTCGGCAAACATTTTTTCATAGGTGGTCTGAATATCCATATCCCGCGGACAGGTGGCATCACGGTAAACATCCGGACAGACAGCCATCAGCCTCCCGCTCTCCTGTTTGAGTACCTCCAGGGTATATTCAAACAGGAACGCGCTGTCGGTTTTCAGGTGCAGCAATCCACCTGGTTTCAACAATTGCCTGTATTGTTTTAAAAAACCGGGGTGGGTCAGCCGTTTTCGCTCCCTCGATTCCTGCACCTGAGGATCGGGAAAGGTCAGCCAGATTTCACTGACTTCCGAGGGATTAAAAAAATATCCGATCATCTCGGCCTGTATGCGTAAAAAAGCCAGATTGGTCATTCCATTTTCATGACCTGTTTTTGCTCCTCTCCACAACCGGGCACCTTTGATATCGATGCCAACAAAATTTTTCCCGGGATAACGCAGGCCCAGGTTTACGCAATATTCTCCCCTTCCGCAGCCAATTTCCAGTACCAACTGGTGGTCATTATGAAAAACACGATCATGCCAATGCCCCTTTAACCCGCTTTCCAATGTTTCCGGACCACGGGCTGGCTGGAAAACCCTTTCAAATTTCAATAATTCGGCCCAGCGTTTTAATTTATTTTTTCCCATAAAACGACTGTAAAGGTAAGAACATTATAAAAGCTGACAGTTGCCGCCAGTCCTGATAATCCCGCAGTGAAAAATTGCACGGGAGGAGGAAATCAGGTAGGTTTGTTTCTTTAAATGATGGAGTATTGTTAAACGCTGCAACACCAAAACACATCCTGGTCGCTCCGCTGAATTGGGGCCTTGGACATGCCACCCGATGCATACCGCTGATCCGGTATCTGCTCGGCAAAAAAATCCGCCTGACCCTGGCCGGTGACGGGGATGCCCTGCACTTGCTGCAGATGGAGTTTCCCGGGTTGCCCTTCCTCATACTTCCCTCCTATAACATTCGTTACTCCGGTGCAGGCAGCCAGTTATTTACAATGGGACTGCAGGTTCCATCCATCCTGAAAACCATCCAGGAAGAACATGATCGGGTTTTACAATTTTGCCGGCAGGAGAATACCGACCTGATCTTGTCGGATAACCGCTATGGTGTATGGAGCCCCGGAGTAAAATCCGTTTTTATTACGCATCAGCTTGGCATACGGCCACCTGCCGGGTTTGGACTGCTGGCCCCCCTGATACGATCGATAAACTTCCGTTTCATCCGGCGGTTTGATACCTGCTGGATTCCCGATATGGCCGGACCGGAAAACCTGAGCGGGGAACTTTCACATGGATTTAAAACCCCGTTCCCGACCCAATTCATCGGTCCCCTTAGCCGCTTTTCAGGAAATGGAAACCCAGGCGGAAACACGGTAAAAAATAAATTAATGATCGTCCTTTCCGGTCCTGAGCCGCAGCGCTCCCTGCTGGAGAAGAACATGCTGCAACAACTGATCCGCTATAAGCTCCCGGTATTACTGGTCCGGGGAACCCGGTTAGGCCAGCCTGAAATGAACCAACAGGGGAATGTCAGAATTGTTAACCACCTGCCGTCCGCTGAAATGGAACAGGCCATGATGGACTCCGAACTTATTATTTGCCGGGCCGGTTATTCCAGCATCATGGATTTGGCCATGCTTAAAAAGAATGCTGTTTTAATACCAACACCCGGGCAAACCGAACAGGAATACCTGGGGCTATACCTGATGCAGAAAGGAGTTTTCTACAGCATGCCCCAGCGGCACTTCAACCTGGAGGAAGCCATCGGGAGATCATCTGCTTTTTCCGGCATCTTGTCCTCCTGTAAGATGTCTTATCCATCCTTCCTGGATGAGCAGATCCGCTGATCCGGAGGCGGAATTATTTTTTACTGATCATCCTGATAATGTGTTTTTTCCTATTTTTACACCGGCTTTGGTGCCATGGAGTTTGTTCCATGGCTTAAGGGAACCGGGTGTAAATCCCGGACAGTCCCCGCTGCTGTAAGTTCCGGAAACCTGTTGAACGTTTTTGTCACTGTAATGCCCAACATTACGGGAAGACAATCAACAAGGGGAATAAGTCAGAAGACCTGCCCAGGCTGAAGAAAACTTGTTTTCGGTGGAAAAGCAAATCATATAAAAATACCCGGTCAGGGGCCTTACCGGTAAACCGGAACCAAGCGGGTTCCGGTGACGAAAGATCATACCGGTTGGTTTGCGTGAAAATTAATCATGAAGATTTATTATTCATATGGCCTGTTGCCTGCGCTTGGTATCCTGTTATTGCAGTCGGGTTCTGCATCATCCCAGCAAAAACCGGATACGGTCCGCCTGGGTACCGTTGAAATCTGCAGCAATCGTATCCCTTCACTCACGACAGGTTGCTTCACAATCTCCATGGATTCGGCAACACTCCTGTCATCGAAGGATGAAGCCCTGTCCACCCTGCTCATGTACCACAGCAACCTTACCGTAAAAGATTACGGGGCCGGAGGCATTGCAACCGTTTCCAGCCGTGGCCTTTCCGCCACCCACACAGGTATGTGCTGGAACGGCTTTCTATTGAATTCACCCAGTCTCGGGCTGAGCGATTTATCACTGATACCCCTGTCGGCCGGAACTGTTCTGAATATCCATAAAGGCGGGAATGGCCTGGTGAGCGGAAACACCTCCCCCGGTGGCATTATTGAAATGCTGCATGTGCCGGATTTCAACAATCAGGGCCGGCTTAACCTGTCAGGAAGCATCAGCCAGGCCGGAAACTATACTTCCTCTCTTTCCTGGCAATACGGCCGTGAAAAATTCAGCAGCAGCACCCGCTTCTTTTACGGCTACCACAACAACCGGTACCATTTCATCAACACCACCAAAAAAGGGAAACCGGAAGAAATCCAGGAACATGCTCGTGTTACGGACTATGGCCTGTTGCAGCAGACCGCATTCCGGGCAGGCAAGAATGGCCTTATTCAAACCGGCCTCTGGTACCAGGTTACCGGACGGCAACAGCCGCCACTGATGACTTCATCCATCAATGAGGCCATACTCCATGACAGCGTGTTCCGTATTTATATTTCCTTTGAAAAGAAATCCGGACCTCATGTTCTTTCCGCCCGCATGGCCCATTTTAATGAACTGGAGCGGTATGATGATCCGCGTATGGGTATTCATTCTTCGTATATAACCAAGAGTTATAAAGCGGCACTGGAGGGAAAGACGACCCTGGGCGGGAGGCTTTATATGAATAACGGGATCCTGTTTGATTATTACCGGCTTCGTGTGCCGGAGTATGGCTCCTTGAAGGAAGATGTTCCGGTTTCGGTTTATTCCGGCTTCGTCTACGAACCGCTTGCCAACCTGAAATGCCGGCTGCAAATCGGGAAACAGTTTACCAGGGGGCAGCATCCGGAATGGATGCCCGCTGCCGGGATGGAATACGATCTGCTGAGACAAATGCTTTCATTGCGTATCAATGCCGGACGGAACAATCAGTTACCGGGAATGAATGACCGTTACTGGCAGCCGGGAGGTAATCCGGAACTTCAGCCCGAATCTGCCTGGAGTGCAGAAGCCGGTTTTGTGCTGAGTCCGGACCGGAAAGGAAACCTGCAGGTTTCCTTTTCCGCTTATGATATGCTTGTCCGGAACTGGATCCAGTGGTATCCTTACGACAGTACCGGACTTTACAAGGCCTGCAACCTCAAAAAAGTTCATGCCCGCGGTTTTGAAGGCAGCCTGCACTATGCGTTTACGCTGATCGGGGTGAATTTCCAGGTGAACGGCATGATGGCATATACCCGGAGCACGGGCGAATCACCTGTTGTTTCAGGCGCAGACCGGACAGGAGGCAAGCAATTGATTTATGTACCGTTCTATAACGGGAATTTTTCCGTGGAAATCGAATACCACGGCTTTACGCTGTCATACCAGCATTCGTTTACAGGTAAACGTTATTACACTTCGGATTATTCCGGGTCGCTCCCCGAATGTTCCACAGGGCAACTGGCTGCTTATAAAAACATGAACCTGCGAAATGTGAATCTCCGGCTGTTTGCCAGGATCAGCAATGTATGGAATGAAAATTACCAGGTGGTGAAAAACCATCCCATGCCCATGCGGTACGCCGGGGCCGGGTTCTCCCTTGATCTGAAACTGATTTCCAACCCAACTCAAAATAAAAACAAATGAAAAACTCCCTTCTGTTCACAGCCCTGGTCCTGGTCCTGTTTAATGCCTGTAAAAAAGACGATGATGAGGGCCAGCCGGCTCCTGTTCCGGTGAAAGATGATGCCGTTTACGTGATCAACGAAGGATCGTTTGGTTCCGGCAACGGCAGCATTGATTATTACAGCGCCAAATCCGACAGCATGCTCAACGATGTTTTCAGTTATGTAAATGTGTTCCCGCTGGGTGATGTGGTTCAAAGCATGCATATATTCAACGGGAAGGGTTATATCTGTGTAAACAATTCCCAGAAGCTGGAGGTGGTGAACATGGCTGACTTTGTGAGTTACGGCAGTTCGAACGGTTTCCAGGGCCCCCGTTACTTCCTGGGAATCAATATCAGCAAAGGGTATGTCAGCGACTGGTTTTCGAATACGGTCAAGGTGGTGGATCTGACAACGCTGGCCGTAACCGACAGCATACCCACAGGCGCCGGACCTGAACAAATGCTCCTCACCGGAAACACCGTCTATGTTACCAACGTGGGCGGTTATGGAAATGACAGTACGGTAACCGTTATCAATACCGATCAGGATTCCGTGATGACCACCATACAGGTCGGCCTCAACCCAAACAGTATTCAGCAGGATGTCAACGGATTCATATGGGTATTGTGCGGTGGCAGTATTGGTCCTGATTTCACCGGCGGAACTGCAGATGACAGAGCCGGTTCCCTGGTTCGTATTAATCCGTCCACATTGGCTGTCGACAAAACCTTTGCCATGACCTCAGCTGAACATCCGGTTAAGCTGGTGATCACCGGAGATCAAAAAAGGATGTATTACCTGAACGGTAGTGACGGCTTCCAGGGCAAGATATGCACGTATAGCATATATGACCCTGGCATTTCCAGCACCAAACTGGTGGATAAAACGTTCTATGGATTGGCTGTGAGCCCGAATTCAGGAGAACTTTATGCGGGATTCACACCTGATTTCACCCAGGCGGGCACCCTTTTCAGGTACAGTTCTTCCGGCAACCTGCAGGGCTCCAAAACAACGGGAATTGCGCCAAACGGGTTTGTGTTTTATTAAACGAAAACCTAAATCGTGGAAATCACATATTCGGGTGATTCCACTTCATTGCTTTCATGCAGGGCCCTGTCAACAATCATGATGCGGAACTTAATCGTATCATTGGTCACACAGGGAATCAGGAAAGGCATGTCCAGATCCAGGTCACCGCTCAGGGCCTTGTTTTTTCCTTCCGGTGTGATATCCTTGATCGTGGCATTATAGGTGGAATCGAGTTTCAGGGAAAAGCCGGGATTGCAGATCGAATATAAATCAGTCTGCTGGCAGGGAGAAAAATTTTTAACAAAAACATACTGCCTGAAAACCCCGTTTCTCTTCTCCAAAATCTTGATGAAATAATTAAACTGGTAAATGCTGCACGTATCGTAAGGGGCAATCGTATCCCCGGCCCGCAGCCCGATATCACCGTCCCCGTCGGTGAAGGAAATGCTCAATACCCCCGACTTGTCCAGCCCCTGGTTGTCCCTTTGGGTTTTAAATCCCTTGAAGGTGATGATGGGCTCATCCGGGTATTTCTTAGGCTTTCGGCAGGAAATACCGGTTAGTATAAATACAAACATCAGGCCTAGCCACAGGTTCTTCATATCAAATGTTGATGCTAATTCAGAAAGTTCAAATTTACGTTTATTGTTGAAAAAAATCAGTTTAAAGTTTAACCCTGATGGAAAATTGCAGATTTGAACCGCCGGTTTCCATTTGGGCATATGCGGGGGTTTGAAATTTAATGCGTTCAGCCTACTAACCCTTCAAGACCTGCTGAGTTTTATTCAGGCTTATCCACTTTTCAACCAGTTCCACCAGACGGGTGGAATAGCCGATCTCATTATCGTACCAGCCGACAACCTTAATCATTTTACCGAGCACGGAGGTGAGTTGCGCATCAAATATGCAGGAATGCCGGTTACCAATGATATCAACGGAAACGATGGGGTCTTCGGTATATTGCAGGATGCCCTTCATCGGGCCGTCGGCGGCTTTTTTGAAATTGGCATTAATGGACGCCACATCCGCTTCCTTTTGCAGGATGCAGGTTATATCGGTTAGCGATCCGTTGGGAACGGGAACCCGTATACCGGCACCCCCTATACGACCTTTCATTTCCGGAAATATATCGGTAATCGCTTTGGCTGCACCGGTGGTGGTCGGGATGATGGACAGCGCTGCTGCCCTGGCCCTCCGGAGATCCTTATGCGGGGCATCGTGCAGGTTCTGATCCCCCGTATAGGCGTGCACGGTGGTGATGTAGGCCGTGTCAATACCCCAATGATCATTCAGCACCTTCATCATCGGAGCCGCATTGTTGGTTGTGCAGGATGCATTTGAAATCACCTGCTCGCTCCCGTCCAGGATATGTTCATTGACTCCGAGCACAATCGATTTAAGTTCGCCTTTCCCGGGTGCTGAGATGATGACCTTCCCCGCACCGGCACCGATATGCAGGAAAGCATCATCAGCATGGGTGAAACGGCCTGTGGATTCAATCACGACATCCACGGCGAGTTTTTTCCATGGCAGGCGGGACGGATCCTTCTCCGAATACACCGGGATGACTGTTCCATCCACATGCAGGGATTGTTCGGAAGCCCCAAGGCTGCCGTTAAACACGCCATGAATGGAATCATACTTGAATAAATGGGCCAGGGTGGACGGCTCTGCAAGGTCATTAACAGCCACCACTTCCATGCCTTCATGCCGGATCAACTGCCGAAACACCATACGGCCTATACGCCCGAACCCGTTAATGGCCACCCGTATTTTGTTCATACCTGTATGTTTTGGAAAGGCAAATGTCGCATTTACCATGACAAGAACAGAAAATCCGGGTATTTATTTTAAACGTTTGTACAGGAGCCACCCGGAATTATTCCCGGAGTGGGTTCAGAACCACTGGTACAGGTCCGGGACAGAAAGAGATTGTTTTTCCGCTTCAGCTAAATCCCTTATTATATGCCCTTCCTGCAATTGTATCATCCGGTTACCATACCGGATGGCATCCTTTAACTGGTGGGTGACCAGGATGGCTGTCAGTTGATAATCGTGTATTATCCTTTCGGCCAGGTTCATGATCAGCAGGGCCGTTTTCGGGTCCAGGGCAGCGGCTGGCTCATCCATCAGGAGTATGCCGGCTTCATCCATCACGGCCATCAGCAGTGTCAGGGCCTGTCGTTGTCCTCCGGATAGTCGCCCCATCATCATATCCGTTTTATCTTCCAGCCCGAGCCTGAGCATGCCGATTCTTTCCTTAACGTCCTCCCGGAATTTCCTGTTGATACCCAGTTTCAAGCCCTTCCTTTTGGTACGCAGTGACGCCAGCCGGAAATTATCCATGACGGACAGATCGGGTGCCGTACCCGCCAATGGATTCTGAAAAACACGGGCTATCCATTTGCTACGCTGATATTCCTGGAGGTTCGTGACATCCTGATGATGAAATAAAATTTTCCCTTCATCGGCCGGAACAGTTCCGGCCAGTGCATTTAAAAGCGTTGACTTTCCCGAACCGTTGGAACCCACCTGTACCAGGAATTCGCCCTTCCCTATGCGGAGCGATACCTGGTCGAGCGCTGTGGTTTCCTGCACCGTGCCGGCGCTGAAACGAATCGAAAGATCGACCAGTTCAATCATGATTTTCTTTTTTTAAGAGCCGGCAATCCCACCACCAGCAATACCAAAAGGGCCGTGATCAGTTTCAGGTAATTCGGGTTCAGACCCAGGTTCAGGGCGAAAGCCAGCACCAGCCTGAAAACAACACTTCCGGACACCACCAGCAGCAACTGCAGGAACACCTTTTGTGAACGGATCAGCTGCAGGAAAGACTCCCCGATCATCACCGAACCAAGCCCGGAAATCACGATGCCTATTCCCATATTGATGTCGGCAAAACCCTGGTATTGCACCATGAGGTATCCGCTGACGGCGGTGAGTGCATTGGCCAGGGCAAGTCCGGTCAGCTTCATGGCAGCCGTGTTGATTCCCGCTGCACGCACCATCTGCTCGCTGTTTCCGGTTGCACGCATGGCAATTCCAAAATCGGTTTTCAGCAGCCACCATAAAAATGTCGTCAGCAGCACAATGCCAATCACCGTTACACTCAGTTCATTCAGGTAAGGATCAGGGCAAATGGTAAGATTGCTGAAAAGAGTCCGTACCTGTATTAATGGTATGTTGGAACGCCCCATCAGGCCCAGGTTGATGGAATACAATGCCGTCATCACTAAAATTCCGCTTAACAGGGGATGTACGCGCAAACGGGTATGAATGACCGCGGTGACCAGCCCGGCCAGCCCGCCTGCAGCAACGGAAAAACAAAGCGCCAACAGCGGCGGGTAACCGGCCACCAGGCAAACGGCCGTCACTGCCCCTCCAAGCGTATAGCTTCCATCCGTGGTGATATCGGGGATGTTGAAGATACGCAGTGAAATAAAAATACCAAGTCCCAGTGCTGCAAAAGCAAATCCCTGTATGATGGCCGTCGTATAGAATTCCATGTGAGTGAATTACCCCGCCGCAAGCAGCTGGGTAACAAAATATTTTTTTTATTCACCGTAACCGGAGAAGAAACCGCCCCATGTGATTTACCGAACGAACATTTTCACTCAGACCTGGTTTACTTACCTGGCCATGACTGAATAGGTGCTGTCCGGTTGAATTCCAAAGGAAGCCGCAACCTCCGGATTATAAATTTTTCTTCTCAAATGAACCATTTCGGGTTTGAGCTGGTTCAGCTTTTTGGTGAACAGAAAATGAGCAGCCTGTTCCCCGCTTTGATAACCCCAGGCATAAAAATCGGCACCGAACGATGCCAGTGCGCCCCGGCCAACCAGTCCGGCCTCGCTTGTAAAAACAGGCACGCCCGCTTCCCGGCAACTTTTGGCAATAGTTTCAAAAGAGGCAAAAATCACGTTGTCAGGCAGGGCAAAAAAAGCATCCACTTTCTTCGCCAGTATGGCCTGCGTCACCAACTGGGTTTCAGCGGAATTATTCACCGGTAAATACTCCAGCGCCAGTCCGAGTTGTTGGCATTTCCGCTTCAACACCAGGAATGCAGCCTCCGACTGAGGTTCGCTCTGATTATAAACGGTGCCTACCTTTTTAACGGCAGGCATCAGTTCATGAATGATGTTGATGGCGGTATCGATATAATCAAGGGTTTCATATACTCCAAAGAGATTGGCCGGGGCCACACCCTGGTTATCTGTAAGTTTAGCAAGGTCAGGGCGCGGTGACACCATCATGAATACAGGAATGGTTTTGGTCCGCTGTACCGCTGTAATGGTCGATAAGGTTACGTTTGCGGCAATGAGGTCGCATTTTTTTGAAATCAGGAGATCGCAGGCCTGTCCCAGTGTCGGAATGTCACCCTGTGCATTGCTGTAAACGAGTATCATGGTGGAGTCCGCCTCCGAGTATCCGTTCATCTTCAGGGCGTCCAGAAATCCCTGTTTGGCCATGGCAATGGTGGGATCTTCGATAAAATCAAGAAAGCCAATGACCGGCACCTGCCTTTTCACGGGGGGTGAACAGGCCAGAAGCAACAGTATGGAGATGTATAAATAGCAATTTCGCTTCATGACTGAATTTTCCGGAAAAGTAAGAAGAATGTTGGAAGGAAAAAAGGCGGGGCTTGCCTGGTTAATTTATTAAGCAGAGAAACCAAAATTAAATTACA
>CAYWHE010000035.1:0-24761 GCA_964458125.1 uncultured Flavobacteriaceae bacterium
GAACCAAATGTCATCAGGTAGGTGATGGTACAAAACCAGGTATGCTTGTCGCTGAAGATATCCAGTTGCTCCTTAAATGTAGCTTTCACCGGCACACTTCTCAGAAACCACCAGCAGCAGACGGTCAGTATGATCAGCAGCGGGATATACCAGAAGGCCGCATTCTGCAGGAACAACTGGCTTGTACCCAGGACGGCTTTAGATTGAGGGTCCGTTTTGGTAAACGTCTGTGACGTTCCCACCAGTCCGATTCCCAACAAGGCAGGCGTCATGAACTGGGCCAGGCTGACCCCGAAATTGCCTATGCCGGCCTGGATTCCAAGGGCTGTTCCCTTTAACCGTTTGGGGAAAAATAAATTGGTGCTGGGCATATACGAGGAAAAATCACCTCCTCCAAAACCGCAGGTAAAAGCCAGTATCAAAAAGACCCAGTAAGGTGTGGACGGATCCATCACGGCCAATCCGATACCGATGCATGGAATTAATTTGATCAGCGTTGCAAAGGTCACCACATGGCGGGTTCCATACAGGGGCAATAAAAAAGTATGGACAATGCGCAGGGTGCCACCGGCAAGTCCCGGCATGGCTGCCAGCCAGAACAACTGGTTGTTGGTGAATTTAAACCCGATGCCCGGAAGCTTCACCACAATGGCGCTCATCATAAACCAGGTGGCAAAGGATAACACCAGCGACAGGGTCGTCACCCATAACGTTCGCCAGGCTATTTGCTTACCTTCCGATTCCCAGAATCCGGTATCCTCCGGTTCCCATCTCTGCATCCAGGTTGCTCTCATTTTTTCCTTTTAATGACCGTTTGATTTTTCAAATCTTCCTTTCGTTTCCGGTGCTGCTTCGTATCCCATATGGGTGATGACATGATGCATCCACCACAGGCATACAATAGAAATGGTCCATAAAAAAACCCACATGCTGGTCCAGAGTCCGGTAGCTTTGAGCAAATAGCCGAAAATAACCGGAGAAAAAAATCCTCCAAGCCCGCCAAGCACGCCCACCATACCGCCGACTGCACCAACATCGGATGGAAAATAATTGGGTATATGTTTGTACACCGCAGCTTTTCCGATACCCCATACAATTCCCACCAGGAAAATGAGGATGGTGGCAATCCAGATATTGGCCTGAAAATAAATATTGGTTGTTCCTTTGGCAATCAGCTGCTTTTTAACAACACGGTCACCAGCTTTCACCATGGTCACCTGCCAGGTTTTCTTACTGGGAAAAACCGAAAAGCCGGCTTCCCTTTTCTCATCGGACGGCTTGGCCAGCACCGGATATTTAACAGCATCAATCATAATCAGGGAATCACTCACGAACGTAACAGTGCCCGCCCGTTTGGCGAGGACACCTTCTCCGGGCGACTGCACCACCATTTGCGGAATAATGAGCAGGAAACACATGATGCAGGAAGCTATAAATATCCAATACATCACCTTACGGGCTCCCAGTTTATCAGATAACCAGCCGCCCAGAGCCCGGATAAGCCCGGAAGGCATGCTGAATACAGAAGCCAGGATACCGGCGGTAACCAGGGAAACCGAATACATATTGAGGTAATACGGAACAAGCCACTGGGAAAGGGCAACGAAACAACCGAACACGAGGTAGTAATAAAGTCCGAAACGCCAGACCCTCACCTGTTTCAACGGAGCCATCATCTGGGCGAAATTTTTTCCTTTTGCCGTTTCCGACTTTTTATTTCTTACAAACAGGATGTAAATAATTCCCATGATGATCAGGGATAATGCATACAGTTTGGGAAGGTCACGCCAGCCTTCGAGGTTGGCACCGTTATCCGTAAGATTCTTCAATAAGGTGGGTGCAACGAGCGTGGTGATGCCGGCTCCGAAATTTCCCATCCCGAAAATCCCCAGCGCCCTGCCCTGCCATTCTTTGGGATACCATAAGGAGGTGGAAGCGATACCGATGGAAAAACCCACTCCGGCCATTCCAAACCCGAAACTGCAAAGCGCAAACATCCAGAAACTGTTGGCCTGGCTGACCAGAAACATGGGTATGGCACATATGAAAAGCAAACCGCTAAACATCCATTTGCCACCGTATTTATCAGTAAAAATACCTCCATGCAACCGGAATACCGATCCGCTTAACACGGGGATGGCAAGCAGCCAGCCAATTTCAACAGGGTTCCATTTAAAAATCTGGTTGTCCACGAGGAAGGCCACCAGCACCCCGTTGAACATCCAGACGGCAAAGCAAACGGTGAAAGCAAGCGTATTCAGAAACAAAATCCTATGGGCAGCAACGGTGACTTTTCCTTCCATGATGTAATCTTATTACTTCTCATACCATTTAAAATTCATCCTTCCGGCATCTGCATAACCATCGGAATACCGGACCCTGTAGGCTCCACCGGGAACCATGATGCTGTCTTTGGGGATTGGATGAAAAGTATTGCAACGGCGGAAACGGGTTCCGTTAATTTCGTATTCAAATTCAATACCCTCCCCCCTTCCAGTTATGTTGCAATACCCGACCGTTATGCCACGGGTATATTTAGGATTATTGAGCAAGGCATATTCCAGCCGGAACTCCCGGATCACCCATGCGATAATTAAAAACAGGGCCGCCAGGAGAAAGCCGGTCAGGGACCGTCTGACCAATGTGGTTCTGCTGAATAATCTGACCAGGTTGAAAAAGATGCCAGCGGACAGTACCAGTATTAGCAGGAACTTTACAATTTCACTTGTAAAAAGTTCATCATCCGTGACAATATTCAGGAGCATACCGGAATGCTAATTGTTTTTAGGCCTGTGCATCGACCAGGCGGTACGGGGACTGCGGACCTTACGCTTATCCCAGTACCAGCGCACCTGCTGAAAAGGCCTCCAGATATAATTGAAAGGCGGCACCAGGAAATGTACCATCCTGGAAAAAGGAATCACCCCGATAATGACGAATGCACCAATAATATGGAGCTTGACAGGCCAAGGCAAGGGGGATACCGCGGCAATATCAGGTTGAAACATAAAAATGGAATACAAATAGGGGGTGAGGAGGGTGGAAAACCAGGACGAACCCCACCGGAAATTATAGGCCACCCACAAACCCATAAAGGTCTGGAAGATCAGCAGCAGGTACACCACCAGGTCCATCCAGTTAGTCACATATTTCAGCCTGGGCTGAGTGTATCTCCTGATCATCAGGTTGATCAATCCGATCAGCATACTGATGCCGAAAATAAAGGCTGTAATTTCCAGGATCATCAACCGCAGCGGCTGACTGTTCCACGCCAGCACCCCGGAAGGAAAAACAAAGGCGATCAGATGTCCGGTAAACAGGAATAGTACTCCCCAATGAAACGGAACAGAACCGTAAAATAATTTCCGTCCCTCCAGGAACTGCGAAGAGAGCGATGAAAACTGAAATCCCTTGTAGGTATACCGGTAGATGGATCCCGCCAGGAAAACGGCAAGCGCTATGTAAGGAAGTGCAATAAGGGTAAAGTTATCCAGCATGTTCATGGTGATGTCTGATAAATTTCATTAAGATTATTTTTCCTTTTCAATGGTCATTTCCATTTCGATATTTTTTTCAAAATCCGCTCCTTCCGCTTTTGAACACACGGCTGATTCTTCACAACCTTTCACATGAGCCTCATCGGCTTCTTCGGGATCGTACTTAAAATCCCTTTTCATGACTGAAAACAAGGCCTGAAGCAGGGTCAGATAGATCACACGGTAAGGCTGCGAATATTCCAGAACCGTTTTTTGATGCTTCTTATAAATTTCATCCTTCTTCTGAAGCTTTTCCGGGGTAAATTCCCGCATCATTTTTCGAAGGGCAGGCATGACCAGGCGCGTGGCGATCTCATCCCGCAAACTATCCTCCCTTATCCTGGCGATCAGCCTCAGTACGTTCGGCAGGTGATCCGCCAGTTCGGTGTGACAGTTATTACCGGCCTGTTTATGCTCCTGGTTCAAATGAACCAGCAACTGGCCGCGCTTGTAGTCTTCACCAAACAGGATATACCCGATATCGAGGCTGGTGATGGCCTGCACATCAAAGGATCGCAAATACAACTCCTGCATTTCGCGAAAGGTGGAATGGCCGACATAGCTGATAAACGGTTCCATGTCAGCAGCAGCCTCCGGATACTCCGCCTGCAGGTATTGATAAATAGATTTAACGGTATCCTTATACGATTCATCCACCGGGTAAATAAACAATCCGGCTATCCGGTCATAATCGCTGACCGTAGCCATACCAATTGTCACTTCACTTTCCTGCTGCAGGTTGTCCATCGTTATATTTTTTTATCACTTATTTGCATTTCAAGGTTCAAGACATTACAATCCCCTGCGGGGCTTGCTCTTTATACCGAATCCCAGTTCGCCCTTCGTATCACCTGTAAAGTCGAGCATTTCAACGGCCTGTTCACGGTGGGCAGGAGGAATGACAAACCGGTCTTCGAATTTGGCCAGGGCAGTCAGGTAAAAGATGCCATCGGCCATTTCAGCCGTAATGCCCGCATCACGCAAAACCTCATCGGCCTTTTCATTGCTGATATCCCCGACTGTGACTCTTCTCCTGTGAATACGGACAGCCATCAGTTTTTTCCATTTGTCCTTGATCATCTCCTCGTTACCCGCGCTTAGCATATTGGCCAGGTATTTCAATGGAAAGCGAACCTGGTCCAGCGACCCCCATAACTCCTTCGTACTGGTATCATACAGCCAGTTATCGTCCCAGTATTTGGCAATGGGATTCATCTTACCGGCCTGCACGCTGTTGTCGACCTGTTTCAGGGAAGCCATGACCGGCAATAAAGGCGGCACATAAAACAACATGGGCAGGGTCCTGAATTCAGCATGCAGCGGCAACGCCAGTTTCCATTGTTTGACATACTTGTATACCGGTGAAAACTGGGCCGCATGAATCGTTGAATCGGCGATACCATTCATTTTAGCCGCACGGATGACTTTTTCATCAAACGGATCGAGTATAATGTCCAGGTGCTTATCAATGAGCCTGCTTTCATCTTCATGAACAGTTGATTCAATTTTGGAAGCATCGTACAGCAACACACCCAGGTAACGGATACGTCCTACACAGGAATGCATACAGGCCGGAGCATACCCGGCTTCGAGCCTGGGGAAACAAAGAATGCATTTCTCTGATTTGCCCGTGTACCAGTTATAATATGACTTTTTGTAGGGACATGCCGTCACGCACATCCTCCAGGCACGGCACACTTCCTGATTGATCAGCACCACCCCGTCTTCACCCCGCTTATACAATGCCCCCGAAGGACAGGATGCCACACAGGCCGGGTTCAGGCAATGGTTGCATATCCTGGGCAGGTAGAAAAAAGCCATTCGCTCCAGTTGAAACATCACTTCCTGTTCGGCAGCCGAAAGGTTACTCAGATTCGGATCGTTCCGGGCATAGTCCGGGGTTCCGCTCAGGTCATCGTCCCAGTTCGGTCCCATCTTGATATCGATGGGTTCACCCGTTATCAGCGACACCGGACGGGCTGTCGGCTGATCATCTCCTTCCGGTGATTCAATCAGGTCGAGATATTTATACGTAAAGGGTTCGTAGTAATCATCTATGACGGGCATGTTGGGATTATAAAAAATATTGGTCAGCCCCCTTCTTTTTCCCGCGCCCTTCAAAGTGACCTTTCCATTCTGTTTCTGCCAGCCTCCCCGGTAAATGCTCTGATCCTCCCATTTGGTGGGATAACCGGTGCCGGGTTTGGTTTCAACGTTATTCCACCACATGTACTCGGCCCCTTTCCGGTCGGTCCAGATATTTTTACAGGCAATGGAACAGGTATGACAACCGATGCATTTATCCAGGTGAAACACCATTGATATTTGAGAACGAACATCCATACTGAACGAGTTTATAATTTAGCGTTTAAGTTTAGTTCTAAGGGTTAATTACCATTCCAGTTTTTCCATCTTTTTCACAATAACATACGTATCGCGTTGCGGAGCAATCGGACCCCAGTAGTTGAAGTGATAAGAGAACTGGCCATAGCCGCCATTCAGGTAATTGGGCTTCAGGTGCGTCCGGGTTACACTGTTGTGGCCCCCTCCCCTGCGTCCCCTGAGTTGTGATTTGGGAATGCCCACCGTTCGTTCTGGTACGTGATAGACGATACACATTCCCGGAGCGATCCTGGAACTCACCACGGCACGGGTTACATAAACTCCGTGGTCGTTATGCACTTCCACCCAGTCGTTATCCCTGATACCGAGTTTGACGGCATCCACTTCACTTAACCAGCAGGGTTCAATTCCCCGTGACAAGGTCAGCATGCGCAGGTTTTCCATATAGGTGGAATGGATATGCCATTTGCCATGCGGGGTGATATAATTCAGGGCCATGGCCTTTCCAAGTTTCCAGGTTTCCCTGAGATCGCCATACACTTCAGGTCTGGGAGCCGGCTTATAGGTCGGCAGGTGCTCACCGTATGCGATGTAAAGTTCCTGGTCGAGGTAAAAATGCTGGCGCCCGGTCAGGGTCCTCCAGGGCACCAGGCGTTCCACGTTATACGTATAGGGGGCATAGGCGCGACCTTCATTCATCAGCCCGGACCACAAAGGGGAAGTGTTATACCGGCGGGGCTGCGCGGCCAGATCCTGGTAACGCAGTTTGACATCCTTGCTTCCTTCACCCAAGTCAGCCAGCACGAGGCCCGTTTTTTTCTCCATATTTTTATAGGCCTGGACATTCAGCTTCCCGTTGGTGAGGGTGGAAAGATGCAGCACGGCATTGGCAGCCCATTCATCCTCCTGTATGCTGGGCAACGTTTTGTCTCCGTATTTACGTTTTGGAAAATGATTGGACCGGATCATTTCATCATACTCATCCACGCAGAAGTAATGATTACCATGTGCTCCCAGGCCCTTTTCACGGATTCCTTCACCCAGGGTAATAAATTTTTCGTACAGCTGGGTATAGTCACGCATCACCACGGTGAACCTGGGCATGGTTTTGCCCGGAATGGGTTCGCACTCGCCCCTGTACCAATCCTTAATAACGGGCTGGGTGATCTCATCGGCCGTATCATGCGACAGCGGGGTCATCACGATGTCCTTCTGGGGCTCGGCCAGGTGTGTTTTGGCCAGTTCACTGGTGGCTTTGGTAATGTGTTTGAAAATATCCCAATCGGTTTTCGACTCCCAGACGGGGGCCACAGCCTGACCCAACGGGTGTATGAAGGAGTGCAGATCGGTGCTGTTCAGGTCGGTCTTTTCATACCAGGAAGCTGCCGGCAATACGATGTCAGAATACAGGGCAGAAGAATCCATCCGGAAATTCAGATCCACCACAAGGTCCATTTTACCAACAGGCGCTATGTCATGCCACACCACTTCCTCCGTTTTGTCATCGGCATCCTTACCAATGGCATTGCTGTGCGTACCCAGGTAATGTTTAAAGGCATATTCATGTCCTTTCATGCTTCCGTGAATGGCATTGCCACGCCATATGTACCAAACCCTCGGGAAATTATCTTCCGAATCCGGATCATTTATGGAGAACTCCAGCTTTTTGTTCTTGAGCTGGTCAACGGTCCATTGGATAAACTCTTCATTGGTTTTCGCTCCTTCAGCTGCAGCCTCCTTGTGCAGATTAAGCGGATTCTTGTTGAACTGTGGATAGTAGGGCATCCAGCCGTTCCGTACAGCCGTAAAAATGGTATCGGCCGTGTGCTTTTTGGTCCATTTGTTTTCCGGAACCGGATTGTAATGATAATGATGACCGTCATACCGCCACTGGCAGGTGTTGATGTAATGCCATAGTGGTGCCTGCTGCAGGCGCGCGGTGGGAACCCAGTCTTTGGCGAACGTGATCGCACCCCAGGAATCAACCGGAGCCAGTTTTTCCTGACCCACATAGTGGTTCAGTCCGCCGCCGTTTTTGCCGATGCATCCGCATAACGCAAGGGCCATGGCCGCTGAACGGTAAATTAAATTCGCATGATACCAGTGGTTGATGCCTGCACCAATAATCACCATGCATTTGCCTTTGGTGGTTTCGGCTGTGCGGGCCCATTCATGTGCAAACTGCAGAACCGTTTTGGAGTCAATTCCGGTGAATACTTCCTGCCAGGCAGGTGTATACGAAGCATCCTTATCGGAATAACCGGCCGGGTACTGCCCTTCCAGTCCGCGATTGATGCCGTACTGGCCCATCAGCAAATCATAAATGGTGACCACCGGGATCTTTCCGTTCACTGTATCCACATACTTTACGGGCACTCCGCGAAGGAAGGTATTGTTCAATCCGTATTCAATAAATTCGGTCTGCAGCACATCATCACTTTTACCCAGCAGGGTAAGCAATGGGTCAAAGTTTCTTTCGGTTTCCCCGCATTCCAGCTTCATGTTCCACTTTCCGCCGCCTTTATCCCAGCGGTATCCAACGGTTCCCTTCGGCGAAACCAGTTCACCAGTTGCCGCATCCACGTTCAGGAATTTCCATTCCCCGTTCTCGATGTCCTTCCAGGCAGGAAGTTCATTGGCACGGACCAGTCGGCCCGGCTTGTAGTGATCCCCTTCCCGTTCAAGCCTGACCAGGAAAGGACTGTCGGTATATTGTTTGGTGTACTCTATGAAATAAGGCGTCTGCTTTTCGTGATGATACTCCTTCAGGATGATATGCGTGACCGCCATCCAGAAAGCATTGTCTGTTCCGGGATGCAAGGGCACCCATTGATCGGCATATTTGCATACCTGACTGAAATCGGGTGAAAACACAACTGCCTTGGTTCCGTTATGCCTGGATTCCGCAAAAAAATGGCAGTCAGGTGTTCGTGTCATGTTCAGACATGCGCCCATGTCGGCAATCAGTTTGGAATTGTACCAGTCGGCACTTTCGCAGACGTCCGTTTGCTCTCCCCACATTTCGGGAAAATGTGTGGGAAGGTCGCAATACCAATCGTAGAAACTCAGGTTAAAACCTCCGAACAACTGGAGAAAACGAGCCCCGGCAGCATAACTCAGCATGGACATGGCCGGAATGGGAGAAAAACCGGCCACCCGGTCGGGACCATGTTTTTTTGCCGTATAGATATTGGCTGCCGCCATGATCTCAAGGACTTCATCCCAGGATGCTCTCCGGAAGCCTCCTTTACCACGTGACCATTGATAACGCTTGCGCTTCTCCTTGTTAAGCTGAAGATTTTCCCAGGCTTTAACAGGATCTCCGCCGGCTTTTTCTTTTTCTTCCCGGAAAAAATCCAGCAGTGTTCCGCGGATAAGCGGATACTTGATGCGCAGGGGGCTGTATAGGTACCAGGAGTAAGAAATGCCCCGCTGACATCCCCGCGGTTCATAAGGAGGCAGTGAATCTTCCAGCAGGGGATAATCCAGTTGTTGTGTTTCCCATACCACGATTCCTTCCTTGACATGTATCTGCCAGGAACAACCTCCCGTGCAATTCACGCCATGTGTACTGCGGACAATGCGGTCATGTTGAAAACGGTTCCGGTAAAACTCCTCCCATTGTCTTGTTTTTGGGGAGATAATATCTTCAATCCAGCTCATAGGAAACAGGTTTAGTTTTTTAGTTTTGTAAATGGCACGCTGCCGTGATCACATGGATTTAATCTGCCGTTCATAAATGGAATAATTGACCGTTCGCTGCTTTCTTTTTATCCAGAAAAAAGAAAACAGTATGAGCAGTACGATTACACCGGCAATACCACCCAGCAGCATTTTATTTCCAATGCCGGCGGTCACTTGCATGTTGGCTTGCTGATCGGCTTGTTTCAGAAAGGCTGTCAGATCAGCAATCTCCTGCCCGGTCAGCGGCCTGGCCTGATAGGATTGCTTCATTTGCGGGAAGGGCAAACCGGAAATCACTCCTTTCACGCCATCTTCCGTCAGCCTTGTAACGGCCTGTGTGAGATCCCGGGCCAGGATACCACCGCTGAGGTAGCCTTCCAGATTAACATTATGGCAGGAATTACAGGTTGGACCACCGTTGGTAAAGCGGATGTTGCCGATAAAAAGTTCACGGCCGCGCTGTACATCTCCGGTTAATGCCAGAACTGCCGGAGCGGTTCCGTCCTGGGCTGCAGACGTTAAACCCGCCGTACTGCCTGATTGTATGTAAGCCAGCACCTCCTTAATCTGTATATCCGACATGGCAGCCTGGTCGGGCATCATGACCTGGTTAAATGCCTTAAAAAGGGAATCCGCATAAGCGTCTCCGCCCTTGATCACGGTTTGAGAAGATTTAATAAATTTCAACAGCCATTCCTCCGTCCGACGCTGATGAACATTCATCAGGTCGGGTCCGACCAGGCGTCCCTTACCAACCGTATGACAGGCTGCACAAACCTGTTTAAACGTTGCTTCACCCTGATTCTGGGCCATTGAATAACCCGGTAAACAGGTAACTAATATCCATGCGGCATAAAATGAAAGTATGTTTATTTTCATGGTAACGGTTACATTTTAGCTGTTTTTTAAATATGGCGTTTGTCAGACTGATCAGTATATCTTTCACTTCAATATTTCCTGAAAAAGGCCCGCTCACCGTCGTACTGGTCGGCCACCTCACCGGATAACTTTAAAATCACCCTGGACAGGTAGATAATGACGGCCAGTAAAACCAGGATGAGCATGACCAGGATGATTAAGAAGGCAGGGATTCCGGTCTGACCTGCAGGCGTGTCAGCAGTTACTCCGGTTTGAGCGGAAGCAGACGGAGCGGCAGATGCGGCTGCCGGTGAAGCGGAACTCTCCATCCCGATATAACTGATCAGGCTTTTGATCTGATCATCCGTCAGGGATGTGAATTCCGTCATGGGGGTTTTATTAAACTCTTCATAAATGGCCACTGCATCTGCATCTCCGCTGCCGATTAAATTTTTGGAAGACTTTATCCATTTCAACAGCCAGGCTTCATTTCTTTTTTGGTGTACATTTTTCAGGTCAGGGCCGACCATTTTGCCCTTCCCGATACTGTGGCACGCCATGCAGTTGGCTTTAAATAAATCCTGCCCCTGGGTGACTGAAGCCGCGGTCTGTGCGGTGACAGAAAGGGTGAACAACAGGAAAAAGCTGCTTAATATAACCGGTAGCGTATACGCCTTCATATTCATATCTGAAATAAATTTCTCAAATGTAGACCTGATCCTGAATTTACTGTTATGATATTCATCAACTCTTTATATGATATGCATCATATTAAATTCAAATCAGTTCAGTTACACTAAACCTGTTTACCGTCAGAAATTCACGACACACAGCATTGTCAATCCGGCCATGCCGCAGCATGACTTACAGGGATTTTCGCGGGTTCATTCCATGATTCAGCACAGAAATCCTGAAATCCGGAAATGATTAATATCAGTTTTTAATTTCATCCCTTCCCGTACCTTTAAACTCGAAACTGAAGAAGATCATTTCCTGAAATCCTGATTAAAAAAATGAACATCCTGGTCACCGGTGCAAACGGTTATATCGGCATGCGGCTGCTTCCCATTCTCGTTGAGGCCGGCCATAAAGTCACCTGTGTCGTCAGGGAAAGCAGGCGTTTCCAGCCGGGAGCAGACATCCTCCGTCATATCTCCATTATCGATTTTGATTTCCTGGATGATGAAAAGGCTGAAGCTGTTTTCAAAGGTAAGGAGTTCGATGTGGCCTATTACCTGATTCATTCCTTAAAGGACACCTTCCTGTCGCTGGAAGAACTGGAACGGAAATCAGCCGGGTGTTTTGTCCAGGTGGCGCGGCAAACGCATGTGAAACAACTGATTTACCTGGGAGGCATCAGCAATGCCGGGGCCCTTTCCAGCCACCTGCGTGCGCGAAAGCTCGTCAAGGATATTCTTCAGCAGTCCGGGATCAGGTACACGATTTTTGAAGCCGGCATTATTGTCGGATCCGGGAGCGCATCGTTCGAAATAATACGGGACCTGGTGGAAAAGCTGCCCATTATGATTGCCCCTGACCGCATCAACTCGAAGTGCCAGCCCATAGCCATCCGGAATGTCATCAGTTACCTGGTGGAATCGGTCATGAATGAAAAGACCTTCAACCGGACCTTTGAAATTGGCGGCCCCGACGTTTTATCGTATAAGGAAATGATGCTTCAGTTTGCACGCGTCAGGGGCTACAAGCGTGTCATTTTCACGGTTCCGTTCATTACCCCGAGGTTTGCTTCCCGCTGGTTGTATTTTGCGACCTCGACTAATTTCACGATTGCGAGGCAGCTGATCGAAAGTCTAAAAAATGACGTGGTTTGCCAGGATACGGCCATCAGGAAAATCATTCCCCTCGACCTGATCCCTTATCAGGAGGCCATCCGGCTGGCCTTCCAGATGATCGGGCAGAACATGGTCGTGTCCAGCTGGAAAGACGCCTCCACCAGCAGCCTTCATCACCTGGACATCAATCAGTACGTCGAAGTTCCTGTTTACGGCTGCTTCCGTGATCACCGCTGGACGGAAATTGATGAAGACAAGGTGGAAGAAGTTTCGGATCGTTTCTTCGGCATTGGCGGAACACATGGATGGTATTATGCCGATACGTTATGGAGAATTCGCGGACTCATCGACAAGTTTTTCGGCGGGGTTGGGCTACGCAGGGGACGTAAAAATGAAAATGAATTGAAGCCCGGTGATGCCCTTGATTTCTGGCGTGTCATCCTGGCCGACAGGAAAAATCACCGGCTTCTGTTATTCGCTGAAATGAAAATGCCCGGTGAAGGATGGCTGGAATTTTCAATTATTAAATACCATAACCGCTTTATCCTGAAACAAACCGCCACCTTCCGCCCGCATGGCATTGCAGGCCGGAATTACTGGTATTCCATGCTCCCCTTTCATTTTTTTATTTTCCGTAATATGCTCAGTAAAATTGCAGGAAAGAACTAAGCCGGTCAACCGTTGTTTGGTGTAAAATCGAAATACCGGACATTTCATTTCCCGTTTACCCTTTGACAGACGCTGAAATGAGGCAACCTTAAAAACAGAAATTTAAAAATGCTGATCAGGGAATCTGGTGACTGATCATTCCGGGAAACGGCAAACCGGATTTCCGGTTTGCTGATCGGGTCCGGGCTTATTCAGCCTCCCAGGAGGCATATGAATCATTTGTTTCGTATAGGATTAACCGTTTAAGCGTAACATGCCCGGGCAATTCCACGCATAACCGGTCCCGGATATACAGCACCATGTTTTCGGCCGTGGGTTCGGCTTTCCAAATGACCAGGTTTTCAAGTTCTGCCACTGCAGCATGTTCCTTTACAAAAGCTTCTGATACCATGACCTGGTGATCGAACAGGGATGTAATGACCCGATTGACGACCTGTTTTAAATCCTTAAAGTCTATAATAAAACCGGGAGGCGGCAGGAATTCTGCCGCCTCCCGTATTGACACTGAAACATGCAGGACATAGGAATGCCCGTGGATGTTCCGGCATTTGCCATCATAACCATGAATGGCATGGGCTGTTTCGAAGCGAATGATTTTGGTTACCTGGAGCATAGCCATTCCATGATGATGCGGTTTTTATTTCAGCCGTTCAAACCTCGACTGAAAAAAACGCAGGTATGCAGGTTCATATACCATTTTCAGTCCTTTGATCCGGTGCCTGTTCTCGAACACCCTGCCCGCTGATTCAGCAATTACGTCCATGTGCGCCTGGGTATACACGCGCCTGGGTATGGTAAAACGAACCAGTTCCAGTTTGGGATAATAGTGGCCGCCGCCCGGCTTACGCCCTGCCGATACAATACCCCTTTCCATCGTGCGCACACCGGAGTCCAGATAAATTTCGGCCGCCAGGGTTTGTGCCGGAAACTGGTCCTGTGAAAGATGCGGCAATACTTTTCTTGCATCCACAAAAATGCCGTGTCCCCCGATGGGTTTAACTATGGGCACCTGGTACTCCAGCATTTTTTCACCCAGGTAAATCACCTGACCTACCCTTGCCCGGATATGATCATCACTGATGCTTTCCATAATACCGATGGCCATGGCTTCCATATCCCTTCCGGCAAGGCCTCCGTATGTATGTAACCCTTCGTATACAACGACCAGGTTCCTGGCTTCTTCAAAAACCTTGTAATCATTCACTGCCAGGAAACCGCCAATGTTGACCAGTGCGTCCTTTTTGGCGCTCATCGTGGCTCCGTCGGTCAGTGAGCAGATTTCCCTTACAATTTCCCCTATTTTTTTATGCTGGTATCCCCTTTCCCGCTGCTGGATGAAATAGGCGTTTTCAGCCACACGGGTCATATCGTGAATAATCCGGATGCCGTGTTTTTTCGTATAGGCCCTCACTTCCCTGAGGTTCCCGATGCTGATGGGCTGACCACCGGCCATGTTTACACTGGTGGCAATACTCACGTATGGAATCCGCTTCGCCCCGTATTTTTTAACCAGTCGGTCCAGCTTATCCAGGTCCACATTTCCCTTAAAAGGAAATTCATCCTCCGGATCGTGTGCCTGATCTATAATAATATCTTCAAACTTCCCGCCGGCCAGTTCCTGGTGCAGCCTGGTGGTGGTGAAATACATGTTTCCGGGAATGATATCCCCTTTTTTAATCAGTATTTTTGATAAAATGTTTTCCGCTCCCCGTCCCTGGTGCGTCGGAACCAGGTAACGGTACCCGTATACCTCCCTGACCACGCGTTCCAGGTTATAAAAATTGCGGCTGCCGGCATAAGCCTCATCACCCAGCATCATACCCGCCCATTGCCTGTCGCTCATGGCCGAAGTTCCGCTATCCGTCAGCAGGTCGATATACACGTCTTCGGAGTGCAGTAAAAAGGTATTATAACCGGCTTCCAACATGGCCTTTTTTCGCCTGGCGGGTGTATTCATAGTCAACAACTCCACCACTTTAATCTTATAAGGTTCAGCCCAGCTTCTTTTTGTAATCATAACTTTCGGTTTTGAGTCCGGTTGATATTTTTAAAACCGGTCCTGTTCATTATTCAGGAAGTGCAAAATTCTGAAAGCCCGTCAAAGGAAAACATGATCTGAATCATCCCGTGGTTAGTCATTCCTCCTGCCCTGTCAGGTGAAGTACCACCAGGCAAAATGGATTTATTGCTTCTATGGATCATCCTGTGCACCATGGACATGCATGCCCGGAGGCCGGGAACCGTGTTAAACGTCAGAATGAAAGAAAATTAAATTCAGGGAATGATGCTGTTCCTGCCACCGCGAAAAGGGAATTCACTAAAATGCTCCCGGCCCCGGTGAGAAGAGGATGCCATCAGATAGGAGCCGCAAAATGAATAAACAAACCCTTCTCTCCCATTTTATTAAAGGAGTACTCCATCCTTAATATGATGTTGTAATAGGTCACGAAATCCAGGCCCATGCCGTATCCAAACAACCAGGTATTGGCCAGTGGGTTTCCTTCGGAAAACTGCCGGTCACGCACAAATGCCCCGTCTATGTATGCATTCATATGAATGGAAAAAGGAATAAGGCTGAATTTTTCGGATGGAATCCATGTCGCCTTGATGACCTTTTTCGGGAGGAGGGTGAATTTCCCGTTGGTTTTAAACAGAAAAAAATTCTGCCCGTTGATCACATAATACTCGTAGCCCCGCACAAAGTCGGCATTATAACCCAGCGCACGGGTATTGTTAAAAGACTGGTACCGTTGGCCGGTAAGCTTAACTTTCACCAGGCCGGCCGCATGCCAGCGCCTGGCAATCTCGACATACTTCCGGAAGGAACTCCCGATAATAAACTGATCAGGCTCATTCCGGAACTGACCCAGCCCCTGCTTCAGCACTTCCAGATCAAAATAATAGCCCTTCAGCGGATACTCCACATAGTCACGAACATCGCGCCTGAATTGCACCCCAACGTTAATCAATTGCTGCTTACGGTAGCCCGGTTTAAAAAATTCAGGGTTGAGTTTAATGACGGTATCCGAAACTGAGTTATTCCGGTACTCGACATAAATGCTGGTCGTATTGTAAATGGCTCCCCGGTGGTTATACCGGATGCCGCCCAGGAAATCATGACGGATATAAGGACCCGTACTCTTAAAATAATTCAGCTTGTTTCCGGTAAGGGAATAGGCCACCTCATGATTCCGTGAAAGACTGGCAAAAAAACCAAGTCCATCGGTCTGGTTCCGGTTCAGGTAAGGAATGTTGTAATAAAGGGAGAAGTTTTCGGTGTAACCAAAACGTAAACTGACGCGCAAAGCCTCATTCCGGCCCCTGAAATTTTCCCATTTGATCTGCAGGCCATAAACAGTCCGGGCAATCGATCTGGTTTTCCACCATTCGTTGAAGTTCCGGTCGACCACTTCAAATATAGGAATGGGAAATACGTACCAGCGTTCGGTCATGATGATAACCACTTCGGCTTTCACCGGTCCTTCCCGTACCACGTGAACATCCACGAAATTAAAAAGCTGGGTGTTCATCAGGTTTTCACGGCTGCGTTCGGCCATGGAAAGCAACAGGTCAAGTGGAATCGTATCCCCTTTCATAAAAATCAACTCCCGGTAAACGATGCGTGGATGGGTGATTTTATTTCCGATGAGCCTGATTTCGGATACGACCACCTTACTCCTGACGGTGGAATCAGGTTCGGGCAGCGGTACATCCGGAGCAACCTGGGTTTGGGCTGAGAGAAGCCGGGAAAGTCCTGTAAAAAAAACCAATAATAAGAGCTTAACAGGCAAGCGCTTCCCTCGCTTCATCGGGTAATCAGATATTCAGGTAGTTCATAAAGGAATCATACCTGTTTTGTAAATCTTCCTGTTGATCACTATGATGAAAGGATGCTTTAACGGTGTAATTGTACCTGTAAAAAGCGGCCAGGATGCGGCTCAGGTCAATTTTATTGATTTTCAGCGTGAGTTCAATCTTGCTTTGATCCGCCGAGGTGCTGATGTTGGAACTCAATATCATGGCATCGTTTGATTCAACCAGCTGGGCGACTTCGGCCAGTGAAAAATCCTTGGCGCTGAATTCCAGAATAACAATGCTGCCGGGGGACTTCACCGACTTTAATTCGGCAAAACTCTCCACCAGGTCATGCATGGTAATCACTCCTGCATAAACCTGCTGATCGGTGAGCACCGGAATTATGGAGTATTTATTATTGGTGGCAAACTTAACAGCATCATAGACATGCTGGTTTTCATTGATGTAAGGACGGATCAGGGAAAGACTGTAATGACTGATGGGCAGGTTCAGATCGCCAAATCCCAATACATCCACATCGGAAAGGAGCCCGAGAAACTGGCCCTTGGTCACCACAGGCAACTGCCGCACCCGGAATTCCTCCATCCAGCGCATGGCTCTCCGCCCGGTATCACTGGGCTTCAGGGGAGGTATGGTGTCTTTAATCAGTTCTTTGGCAATCATGTCCGTCTGGTTTGAAGTCCGGGTAAGGTGATATTAATTTTTTTCGTTAAATCACGCGAATGTCCGCAACTTGTTACCGGGTAAACGGCAAACATACTACTTTTGTTTTGAAAATAAACCTAATGATCCTTACAGTTGCCAAAGCTCAGTGTTAATATCAATAAAGTTGCCACCCTCCGCAATGCCAGGGGGGGCAATGTCCCGGATCTCATCCGGGTAGCCATTGATTGCCAGCGATTCGGTGCCGATGGCATAACGGTACATCCCCGGCCTGATCAGCGGCATATACGCTACGAGGATGTCCGTAAATTAAAGGATGTGATTCAAACTGAATTTAATATTGAAGGCTATCCCACTGCGGAATTTCTCCGCCTGGTAACGGATATCCGGCCTCACCAGGTCACCCTGGTTCCGGATCCTCCGGATGCCATAACCTCCAATGCAGGCTGGGATACTATACGGGAGAAAGAATTTTTAAAGGACATATGCAGCAGACTTCAGCAGGATGGTATGCGGGTTTCCCTCTTTGTGGAAGCCGATGAAAAAATGGTGGAACATGCCGCCGGCACGGGTGCCAACCGCGTGGAACTGTATACGGAATCCTATGCCAGGCATTATGAGGAGAATGCCGACAGGGCCGTGATGCCTTTTATCCTGGCAGCGAAAAAGGCCCAAAACCTCGGCCTGGGTCTGAATGCCGGCCATGACCTGAACCTCCTGAATCTGGCCTGGTTCAGCAAAAATATTCCCGGTCTCCTCGAAGTTTCCATTGGCCATGCCCTGATCAGCGATGCCCTTTATTACGGACTGGAAAACACCATTCAGCTCTATAAAAGGCAGCTGGTATGATGAAAAATTTCCATAGCAGGGGAATCCTAAGTCTGTAAGTATACAGTCGGAGTTGATTTTTTTTGCCGGCTCAATAAGCAAAAGAGCCGGTGGTTAACCGGCTCTTATTTCTCGTCAATAAACTGCGCCCTATTGCCTGAAAAATGTGATCGGGGAATTGAATTCCGTCGGTCTGTTCAAACCTTCATCGTATTCCAGCATCAGTTTAAAATCACCGTTATCGCTCTCTCCGGCCGTTGCTATTCCACTCATGGTAAACTGGTCAAGCGTAACCGGATCGTTGACTACAAAATCAACATTTGCAGGATTTGTCCCGGTATCGATTCGTATGGCGGCCACGCCTGTTGACTTTCCGTTTATGGTCATGCTTGCGGTGTTATCCACGTTAATCTGCAACACATATACGGTACCGTCATCGGTGACAGCCTGCCAGTTGCCCACAAATTCCCGGAAACCGGACTGGGCCATGGAGACCGTGCTCATCATCAGCAATAACACAAGGACCATGATATTTTTATTTGTTTTCATCTCGTTTTTTGTTTTAAATTTTCAGTTTATAAATAATTAAATCCGCTTGTTTATTGAAGGATGAGTTTGGAAAATTCCGTTTTCCCTTCCATGGTCAGCCTGATCAAATACATGCCTTTTGGCTGACTTCCGAGGTTGAAATACAACTGTGTGATTCCTTCCGATGTGGTCTTTGTTTCATTTTTCAGGATGGTTTTTCCAACCATATCCATAATTTCCACCGTGTAGGGCTGATTTTCATTTCCGAAGAAATCAAGCGCTAACAGACCGTTTGTCGGATTCGGATAAACCTTAAAGTACCGGTTACTGAATTCCTGGAGCGCTCCTTCCGTTTTAATGGGTACATTGGCCGGACATGAATATTGCCCATTGTTGATTTGCGACATGACGGTACTTAACTTGGAATATTTGGTTGCATCGTTGGTTCCGCAACCGATCACGCTGTCGGCATGGGCGATAAGCCATTTTAACGATTTTCCATAATATTCGGTTACATTTCCGGTATAAATCATATCACCTGCTGTAACCGTTGGACCTCCGGAGAACAAGGGGTCCCATGCATCAAACAAAACGTTCAGTTTGGCTGCGACAAGCCTGGAGGCAAATTGATTCGAGTACTGTGCACTGGTTGGATTGACCATGGTACCCGGATTGAGTTGCCGGGCCGTGCCACCGGAAGGCAAGGAGGCCGCAATTGCTCCTGAATGGGTAAATACAAGCCAGTTATTTCCGCAACCGATCCTTAGATAACCTGGAGACGGGAAGGCAGCGGCGAAGTTTGCTGCCAGGTAGTTGGGTATCTGTCCGCCGCTCAGTGGATAGGTATAATTGGTCCCGGAAGGCGGTCCGCCCCATTGTCCGATCTGCCCGTCAGTAAATTCTTTCGGGTTGCCGCAAATATAGGCGGGCTCGGTGATGATGACAGAACCAGAAACCGTACAACCGTTAACATCTGTAACCGTGGCGGTATATCCTAATACAGGAGTGGTCCTGGCCATAAGTCCGGTTGCCGTTGCGTTCGTTTGCAGAGCGGGATCATTCCACAGGTACGCATATGGAGTCGTACCTCCATCGGCAACCACAGTGGCTGTTCCATTGGAAGCATGCCAGTAGGTAGCACTTGTAGCAGCTAGTGAGCTGGTTAATAACGGAGGATTCAAAACGGTGATCTTTGGTGTTGTAATGTTACAGTTGTTCAGATCGGTCACGACAAAGTCATAATCACCTGCGCCTAAACCTCCAAATATGGCTGAGAACTGAGGCAGACCACCGACCTTACGGTAATTGAGCACACCTGTACCGCCATCACCCTGAAGCGTAATGATTCCGTCGGTGGAACCAAAACAGGATACATCCCTGCCATGGTAATCTGATGTGACGGCAGCTGATCCGGTTACCGGTGGAGGATTGACAATAGAAACCGCATCTGTAGTCACACTGCAACCGTTAATATCCTGGACAAGACAGGAATATATGTTTGCTCCAAGTCCGGGGAAAACATTTGAGGATTGAAAGGCGCCACCGTTCAGTTTATAGGAGAGTGCACCCGTACCGCCATTGGCAGATACTGAAATTGCACCATCCGTCAGACCGAAACAGGATACCTGGGAGCCATTATAATTGGACGTTACAGCTGAAGATGCGGTAAGTTGCTGGGGATCCGTTACCTCAATGGCATTCGAGGAAAGGCTGCAATTGTTCACATCCTTAACCAGGATCACATAATTTCCTGAGCCAAGACCTTCAAATACACCTGATGCCTGTGATAATCCCAAATTCAGCTGGTAACTCAAAGCGCCGGTTCCGCCATTGGCGATAACGGTTATGATACCGTCCTTCGAACCGAAGCAGCTCACCTGAGATCCGTTATAATCAGAGGTTACGCCGGCCGAACTGATAGCCACAGCAGGAGGATCATTCAGGGTTACCGAAGCATTGGCAACGCATCCGTGATCATCCGTTACGATCACACTATACGTTCCTGAAGACAGGCCTGAAATATCCTGTGTGACAGCCAGGTTGCTCCAGGCATACTGGTAGGGAGTTGTACCGCCGCCAACACTCAGGTTAGCAGATCCATCTGATAATCCAAAGCAACTGATATCACTTCCGTTATAGTTTGATTTGGTAATGGAGGAAGTCAGCAGTGCAGGTTCAGTAATGGTGGATGTCAATTGGTTGGTACAGCCATTTCCCTGGGTTACCACCACATCATAAGATCCGGCTGGCCGGCTGGAAATATCTTCGGTTGTGGCTGTATTGCTCCAGAGGAAACTAAAGGGTTCTACACCTCCCGACAAGTTTAAATCAACTGATCCCATCGACTGTCCAAAACATAATTCATCGATTTTTGTGGCTGATAGCAGCAATTGGGCCGGCTGGGTTATATTGACCACAATCGAGTCCGACTGGCACACAGGAGGTGGGTATCCTGTTCCATTGGCATTATCACTGATAACCACGCTGTAAACGCCGGCCGCTAATCCGTTTAATACATCACTGCCGCTCATGGTCACCACGTTTCTGACCACCACTCCGCTTTGATCATACCATTTAAACCGGTAAGGAGGCATACCCAAAACTGCATCGGCGGTGATGGAACCGTTACTTTCCCCGAAACAGGCCACGTTAACCTGGCCGACCAATGCGATCGGGGCATCGTTATACTGAATATTGGCATAAGGTGAAGTGGCTATACATCCTCCCATTGCAGCAGGAAGCTGAACAATTACGTTATAAAGGCCTGGACCGTTTATCAGGAAACCCGGTATCGGAGTCGGACCAAAGCCATAATCAAATGATGTACCGACAGGATAACCGCCGGCATAAGCTCCTGTATCGATGAAGGAAACATTGATGATTGAACCGGTACAAAGAATAGTATCATTTGGTGAATATTTGGGCGCCGGCACTGGCGTGGAAACCACATTGATGCTGGCCACCGAATTGCAGCCATTGACACCCAACACATCAACCTCATAGGTCGTTGATCCGGAAGGAGGATTAATCAGGGGATTTGCAAGATTGGAAGTAAAGCCTGCAGGAATGGAAGTCCAGCTATAAGAGGTGATGTTGTTGACTCCACCACCGCAACAAATATTATTGATGGTTTGATTATTGCCGCCATTAACAGTTCCCGAAACGATGGTATTTCCTGAACAAACCACCGAATAATTGGCTACGTTGTCATTGAAGGTTCCCTGGGTTTCAATATATAATGTCAGCGGAACAGCAGCGGTGGTAATGGTAGTCAGATTGGTGCTTCCATAACCGTAAGGTCCGCCTGAGGCAATGATGACATTTGCCGAGTTTTTAATATTCCAGGAGGATTCATCGAGAAACCCGGATCCTGAAATGGTAATGGCAAAGGTTCCGCCACCGCAAAGATTCAGCGTGGCATTGGCCACCGGCTGGATGGAACCGCCTCCACAAAGGTACACCGGGTTACCCGGGTGATTAGGTTCTGTAATGGTAACAACGGGTTTTGGCAATACGGTTATGGTGACGGTTGCCGAATTGGTCAGGTTGTCGGCAATGGTGGTTGCGGTAAGGGTATACGTAGTGGTCGTAGCAGGATTGGCCAGAACACTTGCACCGGTTGTACCGCTAAGTCCGGCCGCAGGTGCCCAGGTAAAATTCTGATACAGGGCCAGTCCGGTGGTAACCGATAAGGTGGAACCATTAACGCTGCCTTCACATATCGTGGAGGAAGATGCGGATACGGCTATCGGCGGCGGTTCAGGCAATATCGTTATCGCATAATCCTCAGCCTCACCAAAGCTCATGTTGGAGCAGGACTGCCCGGCAACCGGGTTGGTGCTCCAGGCACATCTTACACGCATCCTGGTTACCCCAAGCTGGGCGGTGGCCGGTATGGTGACATTCGCTAAAACCGTGCTGCCGGCCAGCGGAACAGTCAGAGTACCGAATACAAATTCTCCTGCATCGCTAAAATTTCCGTTCTGGTTATAGTCGATCCAGACGCCAAATCCCTGTGACCAGGAAGCACCGGATGACATGGAAACCTGGTAGGTTATGGACCTGTTTACACTGGTGGTCGTATTTCCGGATGCCGGGAAAAACGTGTATGGACCATTGCAACCCGTGGAAAGATTGGAGATGGTGTTAAAGGTGAAATTGTTTATGTAATCACCAGACGAGCAATTAGAGGAATAGGTTGGCGTGCAATATAACAGGTTAACGCCTGTGGTAAATGAATTAACCGGGCAGCCGGTGGCCAAACCATAATTATTTCCAGGGACTATCTGGTAATAATAAGTTGTGTTTGCCGAAAGTAATCCGGGATTGTAACTTGTTCCAGCCTGGTTGGAAGATACCAATGCAGGGCTTGGTGATGTTCCGAAATAGACGTTATAATAGGCTGTGTTGGGACTTCCAGAAGTCCAGGTTAGTGGCTGATTCCTGTATACATTGTTGGCGCCATCAGCCGGTACGTTACTATTGGAGCAACTTGGAGGTGTAGGTGCAACACAGCTGATCTGTGCCGTCCAGCCTGCCTGCTGAACAGATCCGTCGGACCTGAATGTTATGGTAAGGGCACCGGAACCATCACTGGAAACGAAAGGCCCGGGCAGTGCAGTTCCCCAGTAGCCTCCCGCGGGAAATCCGGTGTTTGAAGGTCCATTTCCACTGTTGAATAAAGGATAGGTGTTATTCGGTCCGTTATAAATATAAAGGGGGTCCCAGCCTGATTCCGTTTGGAATGAGGTAAAATTAACAGCAATGCTGTTTCCGGGAATGGCCGGATAAAAGGTTACCGTTTGATTGGCATTAGCCTGGTAGGCTCCGCCCGGACCTCCTATATCATAAAAATTCAGATTACAGGAGGTAATCGTGGTGGTGCCATTGGGAAGGTAATAATCGTTATTGGTTGAAAAGGATAATATGGAACAACCCGTTGCAGGCCCAAATGCATTTCGCGGAACAATTTGATAATAATATGTGGAGGAACCCGCTAAAGCAACATTATAGGTTGTTCCAGGCTGGTTTGATGAAACAAGGGCTGGAGAAGCTGAGGTACCAAAGTATACATCATAACCCGTAGCCCCACTCGTTGCCGACCAGGACAATTGATTGAGGGATATGGGATTTACCGACCCACCTGCAGGTGTCAGACCGGATGCACAGGTGGGAGGGGTTGAAACGACTGAAGGTGTCCAGATAAATGTTAATCCATTGGAAGGTTTCACCAGTGAATTGACCGTACACGTTGAAGATACCAGTGCCCCTGCACCTGTAGCTGACCAGTTGGAAGTGGTCGTCCGGTTGCTGAAGGCTGAACTCGAAACTCCCCTTAATCCAACCTGCCTTGTCCCGGAACTTAATAACAGGGAAAAACTACCGTAAATGATCCTGATTTGATTCGTTGTTTCAAATAATTTCAATTGAAAATTATATTCGTTCGCACCGGACGAATATACGCCCCAATTAGTAAACTGGATGGTAAAGACCCTGGATCCGACTGCACCAGTGGTAAGCGTTTGTATGTTGTGACCAGAGGCATTACCCAATAAGTCACCGCTTAACATGGCAATGACGTTGGACATGGAACTTCCCAATACATTGGAATAAATTGTGGAAGTGGTTGCTCCGAACCGGATGTATCCATTTGCACTGATACCCACGGTTGTATACGGAGTTCCATTGTAAACAAATGTAAAACCGATATTCTGCAGAGGGAAATTCGTATCATCGGTGTACAGATTGGATCCGGAAAGAATTGTTCCGGCAATTGGCGAGTAAACACCGGAAGACTGGGAAAAGGTGTAAGTCAATGGATCTGCCTTAACCCGGTTGATACTACCGGCCATTACGAGCAACATGAGCCATAGGGGCACAAGCCTGCATAGGCTTGTAACAGGTTTACGTAAATTTCTCTTTTTCATGATCATGGTTTTATTTGTTTATTTATTATTTCAATAAAATGATCCTGTTCTGACCAAATGGATCAGGCCAGACAAAATTTAATAGTGATTTTTAATCCTACTTGATAATAAATGGG
>CAYWHE010000036.1:0-24402 GCA_964458125.1 uncultured Flavobacteriaceae bacterium
AGTTGAGCGGGAGTAATTTTTCTTCATTGGATAATGAGGGCTTTTGAAAAAATGAAAGCAAAAAATAACCAAAACTCTTCCTGCCAGTAAGATTTTTTTGGCCAATTGTACTGTTTCCGGGGTGAAAAGCACCTTATTCTGGTTCTCCTGTATCAGCTCCAGTTATCCGGCTTTCATTTCCGGTTTATAGTCAAGGATATCCTGACAATTTTTTATCAATTCCGGGATTTCATGTATCTTCACCACACCTGATGCGGGCTAACTGATTTGATCATGCTTTTTAAGCGAAGAAACGTTATTATTCTCACCTGCTGGTTCCTTCTTACCGTATTCCAGGTTAAGGCTACCCATATCGTAGGAGGTGAACTGAACTACCGGCATCTCGGCAATTCGGTATATGAGATCAGGCTGACCGTCTACCGCGACTGTTATAATGGCGTACCGCCATTTGACAACCCGGCTTCCATCGGAATTTTTGATGCCAACAACAATCTGCTCAGTGAACTGCTGATGCCTTTCCGGGGATCAGATACGATTCCTCCCACGATCAATTCGCCTTGTTTTATTCCGCCCACGAATATCTGCTACGAGGTAACAACCTATATTGATACGCTCACACTTCCTCCGGTTCCGGGAGGTTATCAACTGGCTTACCAGCGGTGTTGCCGGAATCAGACCATCCTGAATATCATCAATCCGCTGAATACGGGGGCCACCTATTACGCCAGCATTCCTCCATCTTCAGTCACCACCCAGAACAGCAATCCCAAATTCAATTTCTGGCCACCTCCGTTTATTTGTGAAAACGTGCAATTTGTATTTGATCATTCCGCGACTGATTATGACGGTGATTCCGTCGTATATGAACTTTGTGTTCCATACGAAGGCGCCACCTTCAATGCGCCTCAACCCCAACCTCCGAATAATCCGCCTTACCTGAATGTGGTCTGGCAGCCACCCTATAACCTGAATAATTTACTGGGCGGAATTCCGCTTACCATCAATAATTCAACGGGTTTACTGACAGCCACACCCAATACCATTGGACAGTTTGTGGTTGGTGTATGTGCGGAAGAATACCGGAACGGAATCCTGCTGAGCACGACCAGGCGGGATTTTCAGCTCAATGTGGTTCCCTGTCCCACCCTGCTCATTGCTGCTTTACAGAGTCCGACAGTTATTTGCGGCAGTTTCCAGGTTTCTTTTCAGAATAACAGCATTGGAGCTTCCGCCTACCATTGGGATTTCGGTGATCCCAACACCACTTCGGATACCTCCAACCAGGTTTCACCCTCCTATAATTATCCGGATACCGGAATATATGCTGTCACACTCGTGGCCTTCTCCAATGTCAATCCCGGATGTACCGACTCCACCACCGGCTATGTTCACTTAGTGCCTGCTTATACGGCCTCCTTTAATTACGATACCGCCCAATGTTCCAACATGGTTCAGTTTACGGATACCTTTGCCGCCATAAATGATCAGACGTACCAGTGGAACTGGCTTTTCGGAGACGGGAATCAATCCAACCTGCATAACCCCTCTCATCTTTATGCAGGAGGCGGAGGCTACCCGGTAACGCTGATTGCCACTTCTTCCCAGGGATGTATGGATACGGTTACCCTGAATATTACATTACCATTCCTGGTGGAAACGAATGCCCAGCCGCAGGCCATGGTGCAATGTTCAGGGGAATGCAACGGCCTGGCACAAGCGATAGCATCCAACGGAACTCCTCCCTATACTTATTCCTGGAATGATCCCCAGGCCCAGCCAACACAAGCCGCCGACAGCCTTTGTGCCGGTACGTATACGGTTACCGTAACCGATGCATCAGGATGCACTTCCACGGACGCGGTTACCATAACCAGCCCTTCAACGCTGACAGCGGATACGGCATCCACAGATGCATATTGCGGCGGACGATGCATCGGAACCGCCACCCTCCTGCCTTCCGGAGGTACGCCTCCCTATACCTATTCCTGGAATGATCCGGCGCAGCAAATCAGCCCGACAGCCACCGGTTTATGCCCCGGAATATACCTGGTAACCGTTACGGATCAGCACGGATGTACATCCGTGGATTCAGTGACCGTACATTATTCCGATGCCCATCCGGTCATACAGGCTACTGCTGATGCAGACACCTTGTTTTACGGGCAGTCCACCACCCTCCATGTGACGCAGTCGGCCGGGTACCAATATGCCTGGTCACCCGCACAGTCGATCAGTTCCGTCAGTGACCCGAATCCGGTAACCACACCTTCGGACAGCATTACGTATTACGTAACCGTTACCGACATCAACGGATGCCCATCCACGGATTCTGTTACCATTTATGTCAAAATTCCCCTGTGTGATGAACCGGAAATTTTTATTCCAAACGCATTTACTCCAAATAACGATAACCGGAATGACCGGGTATTTGTCCGGGGCGGATCCATCGCAGAGCTTTACTTTGTCATCTATGACCGCTGGGGTGAAAAGGTTTTTGAAACAACAGACATTCACGAAGGGTGGGACGGCACCTATAAAAACAAACTGGCTGCACCAGGCGTATTTGTCTATTACGTGGAAGCAACATGCTCCAATAAATATACCTTCTTTAAAAAAGGTAACATTACGCTTATACGATAATCATGAACCTGACCCTGCCTGTAACTTTCTTTTTCAGCGGATTACCCACCCGGATTTCACCGGCCGGCCTTTTCATTTTGATGATCCTTCTTCCAGTCCGGATGTTTGCACAGGATATTCATTTTGCCCAATACATGTACAGCGCGCTGAATCAAAACCCAGCCAATACCGGGATGTTTGACGGTGACTACCGCTTTGCGGCAAGTCACCGGGAACAATGGAATTCCGTTTCAGTGCCTTACAAAACCTTTTCGGCTGCATTTGATATGAATATCGAAAAATTAAATTTTGGTCAAAATAAAATAAATGCAGGCCTTCTGTTGAACAGTGACAAGGCCGGAGATTCCGAGTTCGGCACCCTGGACGGAGAGTTGTCCTTAGCCTGGTTTCGGCCGGCGGGTACCGGTTCCCGCCATATTTTTTCTGCAGGACTGCAGGCGGGTGCAATTCAGCGAAGCATCCGATACAACAAGCTGACCTTCGACAATCAGTTTAACGGGGATGTTTTTGATCCATCCCTGTCACCCGGCGAAAATTTTGAAATCAGCCGGTTTTATTATTTCACTCTCAATGCCGGGGTGGCCTGGCAATACCGTGTTAATTCCAAAACCAGTATCGGGACAAGCTTTGGTTTGCAGCACCTGAATAAGCCGAAGCAATCTTTTTTTAAGGAAAAAACCGTCCGGTTGCCGTTGCGTCTCCAGGCCAATATGCATGCGGCCATTTCCCTTTCGGATGATATCAGTCTCCTGCCGGATGTTGCCTTTATGAAACAAGGCACCTTTACAGAGTGGCTTGGCGGGGCACAGGTCAAGTTCAACCTCTCCACCAAACCCGGAAAACAATATGCCCTTTATCTTGGAATGGAAGGCCGTATTCGGGATGCCCTGATACCCATGGTCGGACTGGATTATAATGCCCTGCACCTGGGCATCAGCTATGACATTAACACCTCCGGGCTGAAAAGAGCCAGTAACGGCCGCGGAGGCCTTGAACTGGCCCTGGTGTATATCATTAAAAAAGTAAAAAATCCCGGCATTAAGCCGCCTTGTGTCATTTATTAAAAGGCAGGTATGCAGGTTCCATCGATTTCATTTTTTACCGGTCAGCCAATCATGAACAAACTGTTTATTGTCATTTTCCTTTCGTGGTCCGTTACAGGCTTGGCGCAAACCAAAATGGCCTATATACAAGCCGGCAACAAATCCATGGAGGAGGGCGACTATTATACAGCAGGAACTTTTTATCAGCAGGCGCTGGCATTTGACGACAATGATGAACAGGTTATTTACAAGATTGCTGAAGCCTGCAGGCTTTACAACGATTACAAAAACGCATCGCTGCACTATGAAAAACACCTGGGTATGGACCACAAGGGCCTGAAACCGAAGGCCGCATTTTATGCCGGCGAAATGCGTAAATTCCTGGGCGATTATACCGGGGCGAGGAAATTTTTTGAGGATTATGTTTCCAGGCATCTTCAGGACAGCGATTACTTCCTGCTGAAAAGCAAAAACGAAATCATTTCCTGTGATACGGCCCTGCGCCTGCTTTCGGATACAACCGCCATCCTGATCATGGCAGCTGGCAATACCGTAAATACCATATACAATGATTTTGGCGCACAGCAATCCGGAGACAGTGTACTTTATTTTTCTTCCCAGCGATTTGAGGAAACCTCCTCTTCAGAAAAAAACAAAAAAAGTTTTGTTTCCAAAATTCTGAAAACGGAAAATAACGGGTCCACCTGGAGAAGTCCACTGCCGATTGACCGGTTATTCAATCCTGCGGGTTACCTGAATTGCAACAGCAGTATATCAGCGGATCACCGGTTGCTTTTTTTTACCAGATGTACACCCGTCACGCTTTCGAAATACCATGCGGAATTGTATTTCAGCAAATGGGAAAAAGGAAAATGGCAAAATCCGGTTAAGGCCGGCAAGGAAATCAACAACAGGGTGTATACGTCAACGCAACCGGCACTCGCTGCTGACGGGGCAGAAGGGTATATACTTTATTTTTCTTCGGACCGGCCGGGTGGATACGGAGGAATGGATTTATGGAAAAGTAAGTTCCGCAACGGGCAGTTCAGCCCGCCGGAAAATCTTGGTCCAATGATCAATACCCGGGGTGATGAAATCACGCCATTTTTCGATAACCTCTCCGGCATCCTGTATTTCAGTTCAGACTGGCATGCCGGACTCGGGGGATTTGATATTTTTCAATCTGTCCTGCTGAACGGTAATTTCTCCATCCCCCTGAACATGGGATATCCGCTTAACAGCAGTTGTAATGATCTGTATTTCACGGTAACGCATACCGGGAAAGACGGCCTCTTCACATCCAACAGGCCGGGTTCCATGTTTCTTTATACCCAAACCTGTTGTTACGATATTTTCCGATACGAAATTCCTGGTTCTGCCGTTGCCCCCAGGGACAGTTCCTATAAGCTTGATTCATTGATGCATGCTGAAATCCGGCAACGGATTGCGGATTCTGCAGCACTAACGGTATACCTTCCGTTAAAACTATATTTTGATAATGACCAGCCCGGACCCAGGAGCCTGGATACGGTTACAAAAAAAACGTATGAAGCAACCTACCTGCAATACCAGGCCAGAAAAATGGAATACCTGGATGCCTTTACCCGGGAGCCAGGGGCTGATTCGATCCAGGCAGCGGTTCGTGACTTTTTTCAGCGTACACTGGAAAAAACCTATCAGGACCTGGATACTTTTTCTTCTTCCCTACTGTACCAGCTGAAGCAGGGAAGAAAAATCGAACTGACCATTCAGGGTTGCGCCAGTCCGCTGGCTAAAGGCGATTACAATGTCAACCTGTCCAGGAGAAGGATTTCAAGCCTGGTAAATTTTCTAAGCGTGTATCAGCAGGGTGAAATCGCAACTTATATCCGTGACGGCTCACTGGAACTGAAATACGATCCTGCAGGTGAGTCGCTTGCGGCCCCCGGTGTAAGTGATAACTTAAACGATAAACGAAACTCCGTTTATCATCCCAAAGCCTGCCTGGAAAGAAGGATTGAGGTCACCGGCGTCCGGTTTTTAAACTGATTTCCGAAATTCAACGGGATGTCGGATGGCTGCAGGATCAGCATTCAGCCAGCAGTCCGGTGTATGCGAAAAACCCATGTTTTTTCCCGGATATCGCCTAAACATCCAGATCCCCGATCCTGTCTTTGGCCGACAGAAATTCTTCCCATAATTCCCTGACGATTTGGGCAGCGGGCAAAATGCTGCGGATGGATCCGGAAACCTGGCCGATTTCGAGTTCCCCTTCATCAAGGTTACCTTCAAACATGCCTGCTTTGGCACGGGCACGCCCCAGGAGGAATTTCAATTCCTCTGCGGATGCCCCTTTTGTTTCGGCTGCTTCCACCTGCTCATAAAATTTGTTTTTTAAAAGCCGCACCGGGGTCAGCTGTTTCAGCATCAGTTTTGTATCTCCCTCCCGGGCCTGAATCACCGCATTTTTAAAATTCTCATGTGCTGACGATTCCAAAGAAGCTACAAAACGGGAGCCGATTTGCACACCGTCCGCGCCCAGGGCAAAAGCAGCCAGCATGGCGTTTCCTGATCCGATCCCGCCTGCCGCTATCAGAGGAATCGAAACCGCGTTCCGGACCATAGGGATCAGGCACATGGTGGTGGTTTCTTCCCGTCCGTTGTGTCCGCCGGCTTCAAATCCTTCCGCTACGATGGCATCTACACCGGCCTCCACGGATTTCAACGCAAACCTGACATTGGACACCACGTGAACCACCTTGCAACCGGCCTCCTTCAAGATTCCTGTCCATGTTTTTGGATTTCCGGCCGATGTAAAAACCACAGGTACTTTTTCAGCAATAATTGTTTTGACATGGGACTCAATGTCCGGATATAATAAAGGAAGGTTTACGCCGAACGGCCGGGCTGTTGCTGATCTGCATTTTCGTATGTGACTCAGCAGGATGTCGGGATACATGGAGCCGGCACCGATAATACCAAGTCCGCCGGCATTGCTGACAGCCGATGCCAGTTCCCAGCCGCTGCACCAGATCATTCCGGCCTGCACGATCGGATAACGGATTCCCAGCAGGGCTGTAATTCTGTTTTTCTTCATACTTCCATTCTGTTTTTCAATACCCATCCGATCCGAAAGTTTTCTGCCCGGTTCAAACCGCATGGTAATTATATTCAATCATTCATCAGCCAGTCATACCAGCACCGCAGCCTTGCCAGCAATTCACGGAGTCGGTCGTGTGGGTCGCTCCCTGCAGGATGGGGGGCAGCTTCGAGTCCGAAGGCATTCAGATTCATACACTCCGCCAGGAACAATGCCCTTTCCAGTTGCCGGCGTTGACTGATAATAATCAGCGTCCCGGCGCCCAGGTGATCGCGGGCTCTTTGCAGGGAATGAAAGGTCCGGTCACCGCCATGGTCAGGATAAATAACGACAGCCGGAATTCCCATTTTCACCAATTCATTTTTCATATCGTTTGGTTCGTTGTAATAGGGTTTATTACTGATACCGCTGACGATTATTTTTTTTATTTTTCCATTCCTGTACAATTCTGCAGTTTTATCCATGCGGGATGCAAAGGAATAATTCCGGCTGACCGGATCGGTTGTAGTACCGGCACCCAGTACCAATGCAAGGGGATAATCGGGCAGGCTCTGAACCCGGTCAGTGATCCGATTCCGGACTGACAGACTGATGAACTTACTGTTGAGGATAACCAGCGCCGGCGTCATCAGCAACATCCAACCGGCCATCCAGCCTATACGCCTGATCACCTGCGAAAAATAAGGAAATTGTTCCGTTGCCATCCCAACAAATCCGAAAACTAATAAACATTCCTTTCGGGAAGGACCATTTCTTTCGGTGGCCATCAGGAAATTCATCCGGTTTACACAAACCCCCGCTGGCTGATGCATGAATATTCAGCCAAAAAAAAGGCTGCCGTTATTGGGCAGCCTTCCGTAAAAATGTTGACTGGTTACTTAAAAATGGAAAATTTCCTCAAGGCAACGGTGTGTTGACCGTTTAATTTCAACAGGTATACACCGGCATCAAGGCCAGCGCAATCGAGCGTAACCTGGTGGGTACCCTTTGAATAATAATTCTCCGTCGTGGAGTAAACGGTTTCACCGAGGCTGTTGATGAGATAGAGGGTTAATCTGTCGTCACGGTTCATCGTCCAGGACAGGTTCAGGTCATTCATGGCTGGAAGAGGGTATACAACGAGACTCAGGATATCCGGAGACGGGTTCTCAACACCTGTTGTAGTGGCATCATATAATACAAAATCATCGAGGGCGCCTTCCACCAGGCTGCCCTTGTTGGCGGCTGAATCTTCGGCAACAAACCGAACCGAAACGGTGGCCGAGGTGGCAATATAATCCTTAACACGGAAAGCAAATCGTCTCCAGCTGTGATCAGGTGTTCGCGTTACTTCCACAGGCACCCAATTGACCCCGTCACCGCTGATGGAAACCTGCCAGGCATCTGTTTTGGGATTGGAGCCCTGGTCGTTTGTATACCATCGATAATAGGAGAAGCCCGGGTTGATACTGGTACTTAAATCAAAGGTGGGTGAAATAAGGGTTGTCCTCCCGCTGTCAATATCATTGGTACCGATGGGATCATTCGGAGAAGCATTTCCGGTTATGGCGCAAATAATTCCTCCCGGGGTATGCTGGTAATCGGTCTGACAGATCACCCCATTATTAAAGGAACCTACAGGCGTGTCAAACAGCCACTGGCCGGTTACGGCCCCATCCGTTGGCAAACCTGCAGTCCAGCCGGCCAGGGTACCTTCCATATCATCGGTAACCAGTGGTGTGAAATCGATCATGACATAATAAGGAATATTGGGATCAGGATCAGCAGCACCGGCAGGAAGGGTTTGAAGCACCCCGCCGCCGCCGTCCACAATGGCGAGATAATAGCTCACCAGGCTTCCGGCAGGTTGCCCGGGAATGGAACCTGTATAGGAATTTCCTGAAACATAAGACATGGTAAAGGGTGTCCATGCACCCAAACCGTTCACTTTATAAAATCCCTGTGCGGTGGCTGTAAACCAGGGGAACTGTGACGTATAGGCAAACGTGGCATTTATAATGACCGGTGAAAGGTCGGTTCCGCTCAACACTTCATTATGGGTAAACGTGACATTGGTCAGCAGGGTAATACCGTGCCGGGCGAAGGCACTTAATAGCTGGGAAAGATGCGGGGTTCCGTTATTCAGGTTACCGTCATTGTCATCATCAGTGATGGCTTCTATCAAAATATCCGTGTACAATTGTCCTTCACTTCCATCGGGGCCGGATATGGTGGCCGCAAAGGTTTCGGCAAAGAGATCCATGGCCAGCTGACGGTCATTGATGTTGATACCGTAATCCCACCAGGCACCTGCTATGATTTCCCCGTCGGCATGCACTTCCCCGACGAGGTCCTGCGGGTATACTTTGGGGCTCTGATCATACCTCCGAACATAACCCGTCGGGTCATTCAAAAAAAAGCCAATTCCCAAGACCGGATCATTGGTGAGCCCGTTGGCCCAGGTATCGGCATAACCTTCGCCCATGGCTCCGTTTCCGAATGACCCGCCGTAAAACTGATAGAGCAGGTCGTTGATGGCATGGCCATATTCATGATAAACGACATCGTTGATGAGGGAAGTAGCTCCACATCCTCCACCCTGGTCAAAGAAGTTAATATCGCCATCATAAAATGCATTGCAGGTACCGGCAACATCAATATTGGTTACCATGGGGAAATCAAGGCTGGTGAAGGAAGGCACCTTGCTGTTCAGGTAATTATGTATATCGTTTACGGAATTATAGGCCGACAGCTCCCTGATATTTGAATGTGCATCGAATGAAATAGTATTGGAACCGGGATTCACCATAGTCGTAAAGGTTGGCGTAGTGCCGTTGGTTTCAATCTTACTGTACATGCCTTCCAGGGAAATGGTGACGGATACCGGAACCGTATTGGGCAACCCGGCAAACCCGGTGGCGTCCGTAAAATACAAATTGGATTGCTGCACGATGCCGGCATTCTTCACGGGCAATACGGCATTGGGCTGATAGGGATTGGTAGGGGTTATGGTTGCCGTAAGCGTGATATCCGTATTCGCGAAATGGGCCACCTGGTTGGTGCGGTATAACACCTCACCGTTCATGGCATCAACCAATGTATAATATTTTCCGGGAACCTGTTCCTCATCCTTATTATTGACCGTAATTTCATATACCAGGTGAAAAGCATAATTCCTGTTACCGGGTACCGGTAATATTTTCAGTTCCGGATTCACCGTTACAGAAATGATTCCTCCAACCTGATCAGAGGCTGCAGCAATTGCGGCCGCTGGTGGTATTGCCGGCCATGTAACCAAGGATATATTTTCAAAACAATTCAGGCCAAAGACGATCACGCCTCCATTGCTTTTCAACATCTTCACGGACACTTCGCTCCATAAAACCTCCAGGCCCTGGTATTCCTGGTAATAGGTTACATACTGGTGTTTGGCTGTTTCGGCTGATCTTCGTAAAACCAGGTTGCTGACGGGAACCCCAAAATCCTGCAATTCGTTCTGAATAAAGGACATGGCCCTGACCTCGGGGGTGCCGGAAGCGGGAATCATCACCGGGTTTCCAACTGCACGTGCAGGTTTCCGGTTTTCCTCGTTAAACTGTACCCACCACCCGGGATGTTTCTGAATATAGGACATCCAGGCTGCACCGCTGCGCAGTTCCTGCTGGAATTTAACATCCGGCCGTTTCCCGGATTGAGTAATAAAGGTTTTTAACAAGGGGTCCTTAAAGCCCTGAATATGACCTGAGGCAAAGGATCCTGAGGAGATAACTGAACATACTAAAAACAGTAAAACTGGTTTTTTCATGATGGTTTTTTAGTTTGAAACAAAAATAAAGATTATTCCCCTTTTTTCAAACCGAATCCGGTTAAAGGCTTCGATTCCTTTCATAATACAGTCCGTTATCAGTTATTTACGGATCACGACAAAGCGGTCCCGCTTGTTGAGGTCCTGCCAGATCCGGGTATCCGCATAGCCTGCGTCCTGAAAAAAATCCCGGATCCTGTTGCCGGTTTTTTCGTTGATTTCAGCATAAAACACACCTCCCTTTTGCAAATGCCTGTTGATGATCCGTTCCAGCGCTTTATAAAACTTCAGGGGATCTTCGTCCGGAACAAAGAGAGCCAGCCGGGGTTCAAATTCAAGGACATTTTTATGCATGACGGCCTGTTCACTTTCCAGAACATAAGGAGGATTGCTGACGATGAGATCAAAGGACGTGTTTTCCGGAATCGACAGATTTGGTGAAAGAATATCCGAATACATGAATTGAATCTGTAACTGATTTTCCCGGGCATTCCTTTTAGCGGTCTGCAACGCCGCTTCGGAAACATCCAATCCCCAAACTTCCGCTTCGGGAAACTTGCTTTTCAAGGCCAGCGCAATACAACCGGAACCGGTGCATACATCCAGCATCCGGGAAGGTTTAGCGGTATCGTTTGCAACGATCCGGTCCACGAGGTATTCGGTTTCCGGTCTCGGAATCAATACCGCCGGGTCGACCCTGAGCTTCAGGCCATAAAATTCCACCATTCCTGTCACATACTGAACCGGTTCACCCTGTAACAGACGTTCGAGACCAGTCATCAAACCGGCCTCCACTTCTGCATCCAGTTCCAGCTTACTTTTTGCTCTAAGTTCAGACCGGTTGCAGGAAAGCGTATCCATCAGCAAAACAGCGGTGATGGCTTCTGCTTCACCGGTATCGTATAGGGAAGAGAGTTTTTCCCTGGCAAGGACTGAAAATTTTTCCAACAGCATCAGCAGGAGTTGAGCCTGAAAGTGTATTTTTGGGCATCTCTGCATGCCTGTGCAAAGAACGGAAATTAATGCATAGCCCGCTCCATTCTCCTGCTGAATGAATACCCCTGAATACTTCATGAGGCGCTGTCTGCAGCTGGCCCGCCTGGGCGAAGGGCGTACGGCACCCAACCCATTGGTGGGATGCGTCCTCGTCCGGAACGGTCAAATCATCGGGGAGGGATTTCATCACGGCTTTGGACAGCCTCATGCCGAAGCGGCAGCCATCCGATCTGTGCAGGATAAAAGCCTCCTTCCTGATGCCACACTTTATGTAAACCTGGAACCCTGCGCCCACCATGGCAAAACCCCACCCTGTACCGACCTGATCCTGTCTCACCACATACCCGAAGTGCATATCGGCTGCCGCGATCCATTTGAAGCCGTCAACGGCAGGGGCATGGAAAAACTTGCCGCCGGTGGTGTGCGGGTGGTCACTCCGGTTTTGGAAAAGGAATGCAGGGAGGTGAATAAGAGGTTCCTCACTTTCCATGAACGGAAACGACCGTATATTTTACTGAAATGGGCGCGAAGCCTGGACGGCTTTATGGGCCTGCCAGCGAAACGGGCGGCCATCAGTGATTCGGTTTCAAACCACTGGGTGCATCAAATACGAAGTGAAGAATCCGCTATCATGACCGGGACGGAAACGGTTTTGACTGATAATCCTCAGTTGACGGTTCGTCGCTGGTTTGGCAGGAATCCGGTGCGTGTCATACCCGACCGCAACCTGAGAATACCACCTGCCATGCAGGTATTCAGCGGGGAGCCACCGGTGCTGGTGTTTAATGAAAAAAGGCGCGGAGAGGAGGAAAATGTGGAATACATAAAAATAAATTTCCAGGAGGATATGCTCCAGCAATTGTTGGATGAGTTGCACGGACGAAAAATCCTCAGTCTGATGGTTGAAGGCGGATCACGATTGCTTCAGTCCTTCCTGAATGAAAACTGCTGGGATGAAGCCATCGAAATCACCGGTAACCTCCACCTGAAACTCGGTATCCGGGCCCCGGTCATGCAGGCGGACCCGGTCTGTTCCTTCAGCCTGGGCAATGACCGGGTGCATTTGTACAGAAATTGAACATACATCTGCAGGCCTTGAAATCATTGAACTTAAATTCATATTCAGATGATGCTTGTATTCCCTGGATCATGTAAGCCATTACTTTAACAATAGAGCAGGTTGTTCACCATGAGGTTATTCATTCAGAAACAAACGCCGGTTCTCACCTGTTCACCCCTGCATGACACCTTATAAAACACCATTAATTCAATCCTTCCGCATAAAACGGCCCTGCAACTGATGCCTAAACCAGGTACATGAACCTATGAATTTAAACATTTTCCTGAGCATCTTTTTTGCTTCCGGCCTTTTTGTCATCCTGCGTTATTTTGGAAAAACCGGGGTCAATAATTTTCATGGCATTGTGATCAACTACTTTGCAGCAGCAGGCTGTTCTTTTCTGAATCAGCCAAAGGACAACATCAGGCATTTTACCGAAACGGCAGGCTTTTTACCGGTTTCTTTTTCCATCGGGTTTTTATTCATCGTGGTGTTTTTGCTGACGGCTCATGTCACTCAGGTTTCCGGTGTTGGTGTATCTTCGGTCGCATCAAAACTTTCCATGGTCATTCCCATCAGCGCCGGTATATTTCTATATCAGGAGAACATGTCTGTTCAGAAACTTACCGGACTGGCGCTGGCGCTGATGGCCGTATCGGTCATCAACCTGCAGGACCGAAAGGTTCATACCTCCCTAAAAACCGTCATTCTCCTGCCTTTTATTCTATTTATTGGCTGCGGACTTGTCGATACTTCCATCAAGTTCGCACAACATTATTATATCTCCGATGCCAACCGTCAATTATTTATCATGAGTCTTTTTGGCTCGGCGGGTCTGATCGGGTTACTGAAGTTACTCTACGACCGGATAAAAAAAGACAGTAAAATCAGCCGCAAAAGTGTAGCCGGCGGAATCATACTTGGTATATGCAATTACCTTTCCCTGTATTTCCTGATCCGCAGTTTTGAATACCCCGGTGCGGAAAGTTCAAAGGTATTTGCATTCGTCAACGTAGGCGTGGTAATCCTTTCGATGGTGTGGGCCACATTTATTTTCCAGGAACCCCTGAATAAATTCAAGGTGACCGGCATTTTTCTTTCGATATCAGCCATTCTCATTCTTTATTTTGTATAAAAAACATGTTGTTTGAGGATTCCTATATGACGATTGAAAAGCCGGCCACGGGTTTATACAAGGACCGGGGCAGCCGTTTCCTGGGCTTTGCCTTTCCGGTCAGTTCGGAGGCGGAGGTAAAAAATCACCTGAATGAACTGAGAAAGGAACATCACCAGGCCAACCATCATGGTTACGCGTACCGGATAGGTCCGGATAAAAGTCATTTCCGCTTCAGTGATGACAGGGAACCATCGGGCACTGCAGGCAGGCCAATCCTGAACCAGATCCTGTCGGCCGGACTAAGTGATGTGCTGGTGGTGGTAGCGCGTTATTTCGGAGGTTCCCTGCTCGGGGTACCGGGCCTGATACAGGCCTATAAGTCGGCTGCTGCCGATGCACTGGCACATTGCAAGGTGGTTGAAAAGGTTATGGAAGAAAAATACCGTATTGTTTTTTCCTTTGATCTGATGAATGAAGTGATGGGTTTGCTGAAATCCAACCACGCAAGCGTGATCAGCCAGGATGCCGGAGAACATTGCACCATCGATTACCGAATCCGGAAGAACAAGGCGGATGAACTGAATAACCGTTTGCGCCAGCTTTGTAAGACCGGATCACCACCGGTTATTACTGTTCTGTAAATATTGAAACCATATGCAACTGTTAAAGAAACTCTGTTCCATTCAGGCCCCTTCGGGCAATGAACGTAACATGACCGAATTTGTATTAACTTACCTGGAACAGCAAAAAAACACCTTCCTGGTAAAACCGGAGCTCTTTTCCGGAGAAGGATTCCAGGACTGCATTGTAGCTGTTTTTGGCAAACCGCGGACTGCTGTATTTGCACATCTCGATTCCATCGGTTTCAGCGTACGTTACGGAAAAGAACTGTTAAAAGTAGGTGGACCCAAAACCGTTTCGGGGTATAAGCTGGTTGGTGAAGACAGGCAAGGAAAAATTGAATGTGTGCTGATGGCTGATGAAGAAAACAACCTCAGCTATGAATTCGAACGGGAAATTGAACGGGGTACGCCACTGTGCTTTAAGCCCAACTTCCGCGAAGACAGTCATTTCATCCAAAGTTGTTACCTCGACAACAGGATGGGTGTCTGGTGTGCCCTGCGCCTGGCGGAAACACTGGAAAACGGCGCCATCGTATTTTCCTGCTGGGAAGAACATGGCGGAGGCAGCGTGGGTTACCTCACCCGCTTTTTATATGAAAGGTACCAGGTCAGGCAGGCTCTGGTGGCCGACATTACCTGGATTACGGAAGGCATAGGGCACGGCCAGGGTGTGGTCCTTTCACTCCGCGATTCAGGCATTCCGCGCAGAAGTTACCTCGAAAAAATCAGGCGCATCCTCGGTGAAAACCAGGTGTCTTTCCAGTGCGAGGTGGAGGGCAGCGGGGGCAGTGACGGCAATGAGATCCAGCGGTCGCCCTACCCGGTAGACTGGTGTTTTTTAGGCGCTGCCGAAGATTTTGTTCATTCACCGGATGAAAAAGTTCATAAGACTGATCTCGACAGCATGTTAAAAGCTTACCAGGTGCTGATGAAGGAACTTTAGCCCGCGCAGGTTTTCAATACCGTCAGGAAATGTTCTTCCAAAACAACCGGAATGGTCATATTGGTCATGGCTGTGTCAGAACCTGAAGGTCACCTGGCCCATGCCATGAACCAGGGCCTGCGGATAGTAGTAATTCTCCGTTATAGAACTGCCACCGGAAATATAGCTGAACGTATATCCATTCGACACATATTTTTTACTAAAGATATTGGACAGGGTAAATGAAAATTGAATTTCCTGTTTTGATTTAAAGCCTAAAACATATGATAGCCTGATATCGGAAACCGTATAATCATTAATTTTCCTTTGTTCATCGGAGGTATTATCCAGGTATTGCTTTCCGACATGGCGGATGCTGTAATCCACATCCAGATTTTTCAGGGGCTTCCAGGTAACGGTTCCGGCTGCGGTAAAAACAGGTGAAAAGGCCAGGTTGCTGCGTTTATGTACCTCCATTTTTTGGGTTCCGTCATCATAATTATCGATATATTCCTCAAATGACCGGATCTTATTTTCACTGACAGTTGCCATTCCTTTCAGGGACACGAAAGTACCGATATTGAAACCGCCCACAGCTTCAAATCCCTGCCGGTAACTAAAAGGAACGTTGGTCCGGGTATAATTTCCCACATCGTTTACCTTTCCGGTTAAAACAAGCTGGTTGTCGTAATACATCCAGTAATAATTGAGGGAAAGTGAAAGTTTTCCGGTCACGTAACTCATCCCGGCTTCCACGTCCGTCATTTTTTCCGGACCGGGACGGCTGCCGGAGATGGATTCCGTGTAGTCATCCCTGGATGGTTCCTTACCCGCCCGGCTGACTGATGCAAAGAAGTTCCAGGCTCTTGCAAAATTCCAGTTGAGTCCGAATTTAGGATTGAAGAAAGGCAGGATGTCTTCCTGCGGAACCACTGTGAATGCGGTGTCGAATCCCGAAAAGCGGTATTCCACCTGCCGGAACTGGATATCGGCATAAAAACCCAGGGAGCGTACGGGCTCATAATAACCTTTCAGATATACGTTAAAATCGGTTTTCACCGCATCATCGGATTCATAAACATAATCCGGCCCGGTACTGCCCGCATAACGCATCCAGACAAGGTTATTGTAATGATTTCCCAGGTACCGGTTCCAGGCTCCGCCAAAGGTGGCCCTGAATTTCCTTTGATTTTCATAAGACAAGGCCCAGACGGCCCCGTAAAAATTATTATCGAGCCATTTCCTGCGGACAAGGTCTGTAGCGTTTACCGTATCCGGGCCCGTGACCAGGTCAGGAAGCCCGTAAAAACTGAGGAGGCCTTCGCCATAGGCGTCATCTGCAGTTTTATATTCCTCGTAGTATCCTTTGCCTCTGGTCTGATGAAGGGTGACCTGGAGGTGAAGGTCTTTCAGAAAGTCATAACCAAACAACAACTGGTAATGATCCTGCTTGTAGTTGTCCACCTGGTTTTCATACATAAAAGCATTGTAGGTGCGGTTGGAGTTGAGCAGGTATTCCGGTACCCCGTTCCAGGCCTGGTAGGTAATTTCCTTCCCTGAAAGTGCGGTCAATTTGATGATGGCCCTGCCGCTGTAATAGCCGCCCGATGCGTACCAGGATTTCAGGTCGGCCCATGCCCTGTCCATATAGCCATCCGATTTTATCCGGGACAGCCTGCCTTCAAAACCCCAGTGTTTATTCAGGAGGCCGGTGCCAAGTGACAGATTATTTTTAACTGTATGAAAGGATCCATAGGCATGGCTGCTTTCCGCATACGGTTGAACGCTTTGCTTATTGGTCATGAGGTTGATGCTGCCCCCGAAGGCACCGGCGCCGTTGGCCGATGAACCGACACCGCGCTGTACCTGTATGCTCTCCAGCGATGAAGCGAGGTCGGGCAGGTCAACAAAATAAACGGACTGGGATTCCGCATCGTTGAGGGGCACTCCATTTAGGCTTACATTGATCCGGGTACCATCACTGCCTCGTATGCGCATACCCGTATATCCAATACCGGTCCCTGCATCGGAGGTGGTCACCAGGGATGGGGTTAGTTCCAGCAGGTACGGTATATCGGTACCGGAATTGTTTTTCCTGATTTCGTCCTTATTGATATTTGTAAAGGAAAATCCTTCCCCTGCCTGCACACGGGTTGCGTTAACGATAATTTCCTGGCGGGTATATGTGGTTGGACTCAACGGCACTTCCAACTGCTTATCCCCGGTGAGGTTGAATTCCTGCGAATAAACTGCATATCCCACATACGTAACAGTAAGTGTATAGGTGCCAGCGGCAATATTCCTGAATTCAAATTCGCCGCCCGGCCCGGGAAGGCAGGAATGGTTTCCGGGCTCCAGTTTAACCGTTGCCTCCGGCAGGGGATGGCCGTCATTTTTGTCGAACACCCGACCGGTGATCCTGGATTGCCCGATAACAGGTCCTGCAAGCAGGATGCAAAACATGAACATACCTGAAACCAGGCCTGCCCCGATGTACTTTTTTTGCTGACACATGACGATAATCATTAAAGTTGCAAAGGGCATGCAACTGCTGAAATTTCGATTACCGTTTCCCTCCGCCGGCATTACCCGGATCAGGTTTTATGGGTATGATCTCAGCCTCCCTAACAGGTCAGCACCCCTTTATGGGTGTAAAGGTAACATTTTCCGGAAAATTCCACCCCATGCAAAAATTACGATCCGGATACCTAGGGCAGTGTATAAAAATCCGTTTTTTCGGTAGCGTGAACACGGATGGCTCCAATGGAGATCAGTTTAACGAGAATCCGGGTGGCGCGCTGACGGGAAATATTGAGCAATCTGGAGTATTCCTTCAGGGTGATCCTGTCCTTTTTGCGGAGGTAATCAAACAAAGCCTGTTCCTTGCTGCCGTATTCAATCAGGGTAGGACTTTCCATCCTGTTTTGTTTCAGGACATCCACAACCACCTTGCTGGCCAGCAGGGACTGATCCTTTACCCGGATGTGCACCCACCACTTTTCGTCATCCCCTTTTGCATAATAGGGTTTTTGGTCTCCTTCCGGAATTTTAACTTCCAGTATGATTTTGCCCCTAATCAGCCATTCCCGGATTGTAAGCGGAATGACAGGACGGCAGTAAAACCCGGCAGCCTCTTCGAGCATGAAACGCTCCTCTTCTGATGCAACTCCATGCAGGGTGCCATTATCGTTTACTCCTATTAATAGTGTGCCTCCTTTATGGTTGGCAAAGGAAACCATGGTTTTGGCAATTTTAGATTTACTGGTGATTTCCTTTTTAAAATCAAGCGTTTCGCCCTCTCCTTCCAATATCCTTTTCTGAATAGGGTTGAGCTTTTCCTGCCTTGCTGCCGGGATTGTCCGGTTTTGGCTTTCTGCCATGATGCAATGATATTAAAATTTAAAAAGCGATCAAACGCCTGTTGTCATATTTAAGCCATAAACAAACCATCTTCCATTCCGTTTTCATGCAAGATTTTTATTTTTTTTTAAAAAATCCGAACCATTTTAAAAACCATTCCGTAGAACCAGCCAACTAAAAATGCCAAATTCTAATTCCAACAACATGAAAGCATTCTTTTACCATCGTAAAACCATCCTGTCCGTTGCCATTGCGGTCCTGACCCTGAACGCACGGGCCCAGGAAAAAATCATCGTCTCGGGCGTCATTGCGGACGAAGAAACCAAAGAAACCCTGATCGGGGCCAGCGTACTGATCAAAAACACGGTCTCCGGTACGGTTACCGATATGGATGGTAAATTCAGGTTACAGGTTCCCGGAGGGGAATCCAAAACGGTATTGCAAATCAGCTACGTGGGATTCGAAACCCAGGAAGTTGAAGTTTCTGCCGCCCATCCAACCGTAACCGTATCCATGAAAGTGAAAAAAATGTTGTCCAAGGAGGTGGTTGTATCCGCTTCCCGCTTCAGTGAACGGATACTCGAGTCGCCTGTTTCTATCGAAAAAACCGATGCCCAGGCCATCCGGGAAACGCCGGCCTTTAACTTTTATGAAAGCGCGGCCCAGCTCAAATCGGTTGACATCGTCACCTCGAGTCTTACCTATAAGAACATCAACATGAGGGGTTTTGGCAATACTGAAAAGCCGGGCTTCGTGCAGTTGATTGACGGGGTTGACAACCAGGCTCCCGGCCTCAATTACGCCGTCGGTTATAATATTATTGACCTGGATGTTGAAAACACGGAAATCATTCCCGGGGCGGCTTCGGCTCTATATGGCGCCAATGCCTTTAACGGGGTAATGAGCATTACCAGCAAAAGCCCCTTCAAATACCAGGGTCTGAATGTGCAATTAAAGAGCGGTATCAACCATGTGGATGGAAAAGACCATTCCGCCATGCCCATCTATGATTTCCAGGCCCGTTATGCCAAGGCCCTGTTTGGCGATAAACTGGCATTCAAACTGAATGCCGGTTATTTCCAGGGACAGGACTGGGTGGCTTCCGACTACAGTGATGTGGATGTGAACACACCAGCCTTCATGCATGGTCCTTCCAACCTGTCGTATGACGGTTTGAATATTTACGGAGACGAAGTAGCCGGTCCCCTGCCCATTGGTCCGAATGGATCCAATATATATGTATCGCGAACCGGTTATAAAGAAAAAGACCTGGTTGATTACAATTCCAGGATCATTAAACTTGGGGGTGGATTTCATTACCGCCTGAGTAAAAAGGTGGAGATTTCCTACGGCTATAATTATTCCATGATTACCACGGTACTGCATTCAGCCAACCGGTATTCATTAAAAGACTTCGGACTGGAGCAGCATCATGCCCAGATCAATGGTCCCAACTATTTCATCCGCGGTTATATCTCGTCGGAAAATTCAGGTAAATCCTACGACAGCCGTTTCCTGGCCATCAACATGAACAATACCTGGAAGAGCAATGATGACTGGTTTAACGATTATGCCACGGCCTACCTGGGGTATGTTCCGGGAATTACAGGAAATGACGATAAGACGGCCAGGGCATTCGCCAACACCGGGATGCCCATGCCGGGTACCGATGCTTTTAACAACCTGAAGAAAACGGTTTCATCGGCAACAGGATTTTACACCGGGGGAGCCCGATTCAGCGACAATACGAAACTGTACCATGTGGAAGGTCAGTATGATTTCAGCCAGGCCATCAAAATTGCCGAAATTATTGCAGGCGCCAGTTACCGGAATTTCAAACTGAACTCCAACGGTACCCTGTTTGCCGACGGAGGAGGTCAGCAACTAGGATTCTATGAATATGGTGTTTTCACCCAAATCAGTAAAAAACTGCTTTCCGAGAAACTGAAAATTACCGGTTCTGTCCGATACGATAAATCGGAAAACTATAAAGGAGAAATTTCGCCCCGGATAGCAGCGGTGCTGACCCTCAATGAAACCAACTTTATCCGGGCTTCCTACCAGACAGCTTACCGCATGCCCACGTCACAGGATCAGTACCTTGACCTGGATTTGGGCTTTATGAAAGTGCTGGGCGGATTAGAGGAAACAACCGCACCCTATCATATCCAGGGAAACATCTTCACGCAGGAATCAGCTATGGCCTACGGGGCTGCCCTGACAGATTATATCAATACCTACGGTGTAGACTCCGCACAGGCCGGAATTGAAAAATACAAGGTCCTGCTGGAGCCGATGGATTATCATTATGTAAAGCCGGAGCGTATCCGCACCTATGAAGCCGGGTACAAAGGATTGTTCTTTAACAATGACCTGTATGTAGACCTGAGCGCTTACCTGAGTTTCAACACGGATTTCATCGGGGCCTATAACGTGATCAAACCAGGATATGGCGGCGCACAGAATGCCGACAGCATTACTGCGGCCGCCTATGCTTTAGCCGATAACCAGTATACGGCCTACCAGCTTATTTCGAACCTGGACGGACAGGTACAGACGCATGGATTTGCCCTGGGTCTTACCTATAACCTCCCTTCCAATTTTGTGATTACCGGCAATGCAACCCTTTCGCATATGGACAAGGCCCCATACGGCCGTACCTTATATAATACACCTCGGTACAGAACCAACCTCGGCATCAGTAACAGGAAGGTATTTAAGAATACAGGGTTTTCAGTGAACTGGAGATGGGCCGACAGTTATATGTGGCAGTCGCTATTCGGTGACGGCATGCTGACGGCCAATCACAACCTGGATGCACAGGTCAGTTACCGGTTTACGAAAATGGGAACGACTTTAAAAATTGGAGCCACGAATGCCCTGAACCATCGTCATACCGAGGTTTATGGAGGCCCGACGACAGGCGGAATTTATTACGCATCCCTCGTATTTGACGGGATTTTCAAATAAACTATTCCCGTAGAATCACTTCTTCAACGAAATCCCGGTGCCTTTGTACCGGGATTTTTTATTTTGAACGATTAACCGGCATGCCTGAGAATGGCCTTGGATGCAGCTTTCCGGGGAAGCATAAAGGATTATTATGCCGTGATTGGAATTAATTCATGAAAAATTAAATTTCGTTCTGTCGGATAAAAATTACCTGTACCTACTAAACATACTGTAAAATCAGGCTTTTTAACTGTTTAATTTCAATTTTTTTGTTTTTTACTTAAACCAAAACTTTAATTTCGCGATCATGGCACCCCTTGCAAACGACCAATTACAGCAGGTTTTGGGCTGGAGTTATTAACAAACACCCCAATTTATCAACAATCCATCACTTTTTTTTTCTGAATGCTTGCAAAATAGCGGAACACGCTATACTTTTACATCCAGAATTTTTAACCAATTAACCAATTAAAAAAAACAAAAAAAAATGAACAAAGCTGAATTAGTTGATGCTATTGCATCAGAAGCAAAAATCACCAAAGCTGATGCTCAACGGGCATTGGAAGGTTTCATCAATGCTACTTCTAAAGCCCTGAAAAAAGGCGAAAGAGTAGCGCTTGTTGGATTCGGTACTTTCTCTGTAGCCAAACGTGCTGCAAGAACCGGCCGTAACCCGCAAACCGGCAAAGAAATCAAAATCGCTGCTAAAAAAGTGGCGAAATTCAAAGCCGGATCTGAGTTAGCTGCGAAGGTGAAGTAATTCATTTGCTTTGAAAGAAAAGAGCGTTCCTCCGGGGGCGCTTTTTTTTTGCTTTCCATTTTCCCGTTGATTCTCTTCATGATGATCCCAAATGACAGGATGCATTTCATACACATGAAAACTCCTGCGTTTCCTTTCTGAATACTTGATTTTTATCACCCGACATGCTCGTTGCAGGCCGGATGTTGCAGGTGATAATATGCCCCAGGCTGGTATCCGACCGGACCGAAACCCGGGCATGCCAGGGATCAGGTTTACCGGTTCAAAACTGCCCCCTGAAAAATTATTCTGTGTCGCTAATTTCCATCATCCGTATGGTCACAAGGATGCAGAGTTGCAGAAAAAAATTGTTTTCAGGTCCTTTCAATCACCACAGCATAGCCCTGCCCCACTCCAATACACATGGTAACCAAAGCATATCGTTTATTTTGCTGTTGGAGCTCGAGCGCGGCGGAAAAAAGTATGCGTGCTCCCGACATACCCAATGGATGTCCCAAAGCAATGGCGCCTCCGTTCGGATTGATGCGGGGGTCATCGTCGGCAAGGCCCCAGGCACGGATGCAGGCCAAACTTTGTGCTGCAAAGGCTTCATTCAGTTCAATGAGGTCCACATCCTTCATTTTTATGCCTGCACGTTTCAGCGCCTGGTTGGAGGCCTCCACCGGCCCGATTCCCATGATGCGCGGCTCCACGCCAACCACGGCTCCGGAAAGTATCCTGGCAACAGGTTGCAGGTTATGCTTTTGAATGGCCTCATCTCCGGCAATTAACAGCGCTGCGGCACCGTCATTCAGTCCGGAAGAATTCCCGGCGGTAACGCTTCCATCCTTTTTAAATGCTGGTTTTAATTTCGCAAGTCCTTCCATGGTGGTAGCCGGTTTGATGAACTCATCCTGTTCCAAGTATACAGGCTCTCCTTTTTTCTGGGGGATGGTAACCGCTTCGATTTCCTTCTTAAATCTTCCCGCCTGCATGGCCTTCGCAGCTTTTTGCTGAGATAAAAAGGAAAACCGGTCCTGGTCATAACGATTTATGTTGTATATGGCCGCCAGGTTCTCAGCCGTTTCTCCCATAGCTTCCGTGCCGAATTTTTCTTTCATTTTCGGATTGATGAAACGCCAGCCAAAACTGGAATCAAAAAGCTGGACATCTCGTCCAAAAGGAGTAGACGTTTTAGACATCACCCAGGGACCTCGCGTCATGTTTTCCACACCACCTCCGATGAATAAATTTCCCTGACCGGCTTTGATGTGATTAGCGGCCGTCATGCAGGCGCTCAGGCCGGAGGCACATAAGCGGTTCACGGTTTCACCCGGAACGGTAAAAGGTATTCCGGCCAGCAACAAGGCCATCCGGGCTACATTCCGGTTGTCTTCACCGGCCTGGTTGGCACATCCAATCAGCACATCATCAATGGCAGCAGGATCAAGACCGGGATTTTTTTCCAGCAACTTCTTCAGAACAAAAGCGACCAGATCATCAGTTCGAATGGTGGAGAGGGAACCGGTAAAATTTCCGATGGGTGTCCGGACACCGTTTATTATATATGCGTTTTGCACGGCAATCAGATTTAGGCTGTAAAACTGCTGCTTTTTAGGGAGATGTGCAATACGGAACAGCGATACGCGCAGATTATCCCAAACATAAATAATTTCAAAAATTTCGAACTGTAAATCCCTCTATCGTATCAGGAAATGTCGAAAGGTAGTTTGGGCAATGGGATCACAGCAAATTCTCAGCATGATGAAACCGAAGCAGAAAAATCAAGGGTATGAGCCCCAGGGCAAGTACCGTACCCATCCCGATTGGCTTCGCTTTCGGGATTCATTCGACTACGACTTTCACTTCGGACGTTGTCCTGGCTTTATTTCCTGAATTAACAATTAGTTAGTAATCAGGTGGCTGAGGCTTTTTATTCAAAATCGGTTTAATATGCCAGCGGAGAGGAGGCCGATTAATAACCCGTACTTCCATATAAATAAGGATTATCGGCATAGAGTTTATCCGTTGCTGATGCTGCGGCTTTGATCTGGTTTACCGTATCATTGTCCAGGTCCACTGACTCC